>NZ_FNSK01000004.1 GCF_900105075.1 Rhodobacter sp. 24-YEA-8 | reverse complement strand
GTTACGTGAATACCAGAAGTTCGTGGACAGCACCCCGGCAGACTGGAAGGCCCAGGTCGATACCTGCTTCTATGGTGCCTTGCATTGCAGCCATGCCGTGACGCCGCATTTCATTGCGCAGAACGGCGGGCGGATCATCAACCTGATCGGCGACAGCTCGCGTATCGGCGAGGCGAATCTGGCGCTGGCCGCCGCCGCGCGTGGTGCGACCGTGCAATTGGGCAAATCCATCGCGCGTGAGCTGGGGCGCAACAATGTGACGGTCAATTCGGTCTCGCTGGGTCTGATCCAGACCTCGCACAGCGACCCGGAATTCCTGGCTAAAAACATGGACAAAATCGTTAAGGCCTATCCCCTGCGCCGCATGGGCCAGCCGGGTGACGTGGCCCCGATGGTGGCCTTCCTTGCCTCGGACGCGGCCTCCTGGGTGACCGGGCAAGTGATCAGCGTCAATGGCGGCTTCTCGATGGTCTGACCGGAGAACGGCATGAATCCCTTCACCTTCAACACCACAAAATCCATCCTGTGCCGTCCCGGTGCGGCAGCAGAGTTGGACCGCCACGCCGGGGCTCTGCTGGGCCCGCGCGTACTGGTCGTCACGGATCCGGGGCTGCGCAAGCTGGGGCTGACCGATCCGGCCATCGCTGCCCTGCGGGGCGCCGGGCATGAGGTCACGATCTTTGACGCGGTCGAGGCCGATCCTTCGGTCGCGACCCTGATGGCCACCCTCGAGGCCGGGCACGCGGCGGAAGCGACCGGGATCCTGGGCTTCGGTGGTGGGTCTTCGCTTGACGTGGCCAAGGTCGCGGCGCTGCTTCTCGGCTCGGACCAGCCGCTGGATGAGGCCTGGGGCGTGGGCAATGCCCGTGGCCCGCGCCTGCCGCTGGTTCTGGTGCCGACCACCGCTGGCACGGGGTCCGAAGTGACGCCCGTGGCGATCCTGACCGTGGGCGGGGAGGAAAAGCGCGGCGTCTCCACGCCGCTGATCCTGCCCGACATCGCCCTCCTGGATGCTGAACTGACGCTGGGCCTCCCCGCGTCGATCACGGCGGCGACCGGGGTGGATGCCATGGTCCATGCGATCGAGGCCTATGCCTCGGCCAATGCCAACAACAACCCCCTGTCGCGGATGCTGGCGCGTGAGGCGCTGCGCCTGCTGGGCGCCAATATCGAGACCGCCATGCGCGATGGCTCGGACGTGGCCGCGCGGGAAGCGATGCTTCTGGGGTCCATGCTGGCCGGTCAGGCCTTTGCCAATTCGCCGGTCGCGGCGGTGCATGCGCTGGCCTACCCGGTGGGCGGCATCTTCCATATCCCGCATGGGCTGTCGAACGCGCTGGTCCTGGCGTCGGTGCTGCGCTTCAACCTGCCTATAGCGGCGGAGACCTATGCGGAGATCGCCGCTGATGCCTTCCCGCAATTGGCTGACCATCCGCTCGATACCCGGGCCGAGGCTTTCCTGCGCGAACTTCAGGCGTTGAGCGGCCGGCTGCAGATGCCGCAGCGCCTGCGCGATGTGGGCATTCCGGAAGACGCCCTCCCGCGCATGGCGGCAGATGCGATGAAACAGCAGCGCCTTCTGGTCAACAACCCGCGTCCGGTGACCGAAGCGGATGCGCTGGCGATCTATACGGAGGCCTGGTGATATGCGGACCCCCCCCGGAACACGCGCCGATTACGCCTATTTCCAAAGCCACACCACGCGGTGGAGCGACAATGACGTCTATGGCCACCTGAACAACGTGGTCCATTACAAGCTGTTCGATACCACCGTGAACGAATGGCTGATCCGTGCTGGGTTGCTGGACACCAGGGCCAGCCCTTCCATCGGCCTCGTTGCCGAAACCGGCTGCCGCTACCACGGCGAGATGTCCTATCCGCAGCGGATCACTGCGGGGATGCGGGTGGCGAAGCTGGGCAACTCCTCGGTGCGCTATGAGCTGGCGCTGTTTGCTGACGACAGCGACACGGCCTCGGCCGAGGGGTTCTTCATCCATGTGTATGTGGATGCCGCGACCCATCGGCCCTGTCCGATTCCTGCGGATGTGCGGTCCGCCCTTGAGGGACTTGTGAAATGAAGCTGAACGATCCTTCCCTGCTGAAATGCCGCAACCTGATCGCAGGCGCATGGGCGACGGCGGAAAGCGGCAAGACCATCGCAGTGACCGACCCGGCCACCGGCGCAGTGATCGGCACCGTGCCATCGGTCAGCCGGGCCGAAGTTGCTAAGGCCATCGAGGCCGCCCGGATCGCGCAGGAACCTTGGGCCGCCCGGCCCGCGAAGGACCGCACCGCTATCCTGCGCCGCTGGTTCGATCTGGTGACGGCGGCGACCGATGATCTTGCGCTGATCCTGACCAGCGAACAGGGCAAGCCGCTGGCCGAAGCGAAAGGCGAGATTGCCTATGGCGCCGCCTATATCGAATGGTTCGCCGAAGAGGCGAAGAGGCTTTACGGTGACACCATCCCCGGCCCGGCCCCCGACCGGCGCATCATCGTGCTGAAACAGCCCGTCGGGGTGACGGCGGCGATCACGCCCTGGAACTTCCCGGCCGCGATGATCACCCGCAAGATCGCTCCGGCTCTGGCTGCGGGCTGCGCCATGGTTCTGAAACCCGCCAGCCAGACCCCCCTCACAGCCCTTGCGCTGGCAGTTCTGGCTGAGCGTGCGGGGGTTCCGTCCGGGGTTCTTTCGGTCGTGACAGGATCCGCGCGCGAGATCGGTGCCGAACTCACCTCCAACCCCACGATCCGCAAGCTCTCGTTCACCGGATCCACAGAAGTTGGCAAGGAATTGATGCGGCAATGCGCCGATACGGTGAAGCGGACCTCGATGGAACTGGGCGGCAATGCCCCGTTCATCGTTTTTGACGATGCAGATCTGGGCGCGGCGGTCGAAGGGGCGATGATCTCGAAATATCGCAATGCCGGGCAGACCTGCGTCTGCGCCAACCGGCTGTTTGTGCAGGCAGGGGTGCATGATGCCTTTGTCGAAAAGCTGGCCGCGCGGGTTTCTGCGCTGAAGGTGGGGAAGGGGACAGAGCCGGGGATCGAGATCGGGCCGCTGATCGACGTGGCCGCCGTCAGGAAGGTGCAGGAGTTGCTGGCCGACGCCCGGGAAAAGGGTGCGACTATCGCCACCGGTGGCCAGCCCCATGCGCTTGGCGGTACGTTCTTTCAGCCCACGGTCGTCACCGGTACCCGACGCGACATGGCCTTTTTCGACGAAGAGATCTTTGGCCCCGTCGCGCCGGTCTTCCGCTTCGAAACCGAGGCCGAGGTCGTGGCACTGGCCAATGACACCCCCTTCGGACTGGCCTCCTATTTCTACGGGCGCGACATCGGCCGGGTGTTCCGCGTCGCCGAAAAGCTGGAATATGGAATGGTCGGGGTGAACACCGGCCTGATCTCGAACGAGGCGGCGCCGTTCGGCGGTGTCAAAGAAAGCGGGCAGGGCCGTGAAGGTTCGAAATACGGGATAGAGGACTATATCGAGGTGAAATACCTCTGCCTGCAACTCTGAGGGGGGCGCATGATCTGCCATCCGCCCGAGATAGGGGAGGTCGCCATGGGCCATCCGGCCCTCCTGGACCCGTGGGACATGGCCGCAATTTGGGGCAGGGGCACGGTTATCGCCGTGCTGACCGGGACTGAGGGGCCGGCTTATCGCAACCCCGGAGCCACGCTCGCGGTAGCACCAGACGGTCGGTTTGCCGGGGCGATCACTTCAGGCTGCGTCGAAGCGGATCTGATCCTGCGGGCGGCCGAGGTCCGGCGGACCGGTCGGACGCAGACCCTCCGCTATGGCATGGGCTCCCCCTTCTTTGACCTGAAACTACCCTGTGGCGGCGGGATTGATGTGCGGCTGTTTCTTCCGAAAGATCCGGCCATTCTGTTGCTGCTGCAGGAGGCCCGGGCTAACCGCAAGCCGGTGGCGCTGGCGGTTGGCGACGATGGTTCGCTGAAGCTGGAGGACTGGCGACCCACTGCGGGCGATGAGGAGGCCTTTCATCTCGGCTTTCGCCCCGGACCGCAATTCGTGGTCTTCGGCACCGGAGCCGAGGCAGCAGCCTTTACAGGGCTGCTGAGGGGCATGGGGCACAACCATCTCGCGCTGTCGCACGAGCTTTCGACCCTCGCTGCGATCTCGTCGCAGGGCAGCCAGGTGCAGGAAATTACGCCGCAGGCCCGGCTGCAGGACCTGCCGGTCGATGCTGATACCGCCATCGTCCTTTTCTATCATGATCATGACTTCGAGCGGGTCATCCTTCGGCAGATGCTGCGCAGCTCAGCCTTCTATATTGGTGCGCAGGGCAGCCGTGCCACTCAGGCCAGACGGCTGGAAACCCTTGCCGCTATGGGTGTGCCTGCAGAGGCTTTATCGCGGCTTCGGGGGCCTATCGGCCTGATCCCGTCTTCACGCGATCCGCAGACCCTCGCGTTGTCGGTTCTTGCCCAGATCGTCGATGTCCATGCCGGATTGGTGAAGTGAACCTCGGCGTCCTGTTCGCGGCAGGTGCATCCCGGAGGTTCGGGGCGGACGACAAGCTCCTCGTGGAATGGCGCGGCGCTCCGCTGGTCTGTCAGGCAGCCAATCTGCTTATGGCCGCCTTCTGCGACGAATCTGTTGCCGTTGTGTCCTCTCCCGCGGTGGCCGCAGTTTTGCCGGCTGGCATGAAGCAGCTGCAGATCCCCCAAGGACAGACCATGTCGCTCTCCTGGCGGAGCGCTTTGCAATACGCACAGGAGGCCGGGGCAGACAACTTGCTTATCATGCTTGGTGACATGCCGAACCTTACCGATGGCATCCTGCATGACCTGATAAGGCGAGGGGTCAGATTTGGAAACAGCGCGTGCTGCCTTGGTGACAAGGCGCTTCCTCCCGCGTTTCTGGCTTTAAAGGAGTGTCTTTCCTTGGGTGTCGATCCTTATGCAGATCAGGGAGCAAGAGCCCTGATCGCCAGGATTCCGCAGGAAGCTCTGGTGCGCATCACGAGTGCAGAGGGCCTTGACATCGATGTCAGAGAAGACCTTCAGGAACTGGAAGAGTGTCAATCAGATTTGGAGGCTGGAGCCGCGGGTTCTTCCGCTCCTGAGTGAGTAAAACCCTTGCGCGACGGCGATGATGCAATTGCCAACTTCGTTCTCGATCCGAGTGAGCAATGGGCGAACAGTGTGACGATTAGCCATGCTTCATCAACATGACAGGCGCTCCTATACCGAGGCGAAAGATCACTTTTGTGATCGGATCGAGGGTTTGTCCGCCAGAAGGTAATGTGTTCCTACACCGATAGCCGTCCGCAATGGGCTCCGGGCGTCGATTCTGGTGGCTTGCACCCCGCCAGCGGTTCTGAATCCGGGCAGCGGCAGCAGCTGATCGGACGGAGTGGCCGCTGGCGTGAACTCCTGGCTGTGTTTCAGGCGGGATCTCCGGGAGCTTCGCACCTCCCTCTGCTTTGCCATTTCGGACAAGCCCCATAAATGCCTGTAATCCCCGCGAAGCCGTGTAACCAGCGTGCAGGCGCATTATCTAGGGCACCTGCATCACCAGTTCTTCCACTGCATCGGATAGCTGCTGGTTCGCTGTGGGATTGCGAATAAGGGCGATATCGAGGCTTTCCGGCGCCTTTAGCCCGACGGCCCCTGGTGGAAGTATCAGCTCGGGAGGCGCCGACATCTTGCTTACTGCAGCAACCGCAAGACCTGCTTCGACGATTGTCAGCAACCCGGCGAGACTGAAGCTCTCATACGCCGCACGATAGGGCAGATTGCTTTGTGCAAGGGCCGCGAGCGTCACGCGGCGCGCCTCGGATCCCGGCTCGAACAGCGCCACCGGAAGCGGATCTTTCTCTAAAGCCGCCCCATCCCGGGCCGCTATCCACACCATCGGCTCGCGCCGGATCAGCCGCCCGCCGACGCCTTTCGAGCGGGTCACAACCGCCAGATCAATCTCCCCCGCTGCAATCAACGGCACGAGAGCAGTGGATTGCGCGCAGAACACCCTGATTTCTGCCTGGGGATAGAGCAGACCAAAACGCCGGAAAACCGGCGGCAGGAATTGCGAGATGTAGTCATCTGGCGCGCCAATGGTAATCGTGCCCCTGATCGCAGGCCGGCCAAAGCTCTCGGCTGCCTGGTCATGCAGGCGCAGGATGCGGCGCGCATAGCCATCAAGCTTCTCGCCTGCCCGGGTCAGGGCCAGGTTGCGCGTATCGCGCAGGAACAGTGCCTCGCCGACCTCTTGCTCCAGCCGTGAGATATGGGTCGAGACGGTTGCGGGCGAACGATGCACATGCTGCGCCGCCCGGTTGAAACTCATGGCATCAACGCAGGCGATGAAGGTGCGAAGCAGGGTATGGTCAAGCTGCATCTGTTCAAAAAATCCAAATAATCCCTTTCGACTATATTGATTTACTATTGTTGCGCCAGCGCTATTCCTGTCCCTGAGCAGATCACACGAGGGCAGAAATGACACCGCAAAACCAGGGGATTGCCGGCGTCGTTCTGGCACAGACGATGCTGGGCACATTGGGGCTTTGCGTCTTGCAGGCGGCAGCCTCGCCGCTCTCGGTGGCCTTCTATCGCTGTGTCATCGCGGCCCTGGGGCTGGGCTTATATGCGGCCCTGCGCGGCGATCTTGCGGGGCTTTTGCGCTTGCCGCGACGGACACTTTTGCTGGCGGTCCTCAGCGGGTTTCTGATGGTCGGAAACTGGGTCCTGTTTTTCGAGGCCATCCGCCGGTCAGGGATCTCGGTTGCAACCATCGTCTTTCATGTCCAGCCCTTCCTGATGGTGCTGATCAGTGCGATCCTGTTTCGTGAGAGGCTGCGTGCCGTCACCTTCCTCTGGTTTGGCCTCGCACTGATTGGTCTCGCCTTTGCCACCGGGATCATAGACCTGTCAGGAGTGACAGGCGGCGCGGTGGCGATTGACGGGAACGGCATCGCGGCCGCCGTCGCAGCTGCGTTCCTTTACGCGCTGGTCACGATTATCGCAAAACGGCTGCCGCGTTCAGGCGGGCTACGACTGACTCTGATCCAGTGCCTGTGCGGAGCGATTGTACTGGCGCCCTGGCTGTCGCTCACCCCCGCAGAGGTGACGGGCGAGCAATGGAAATGGTTTGCGATCATTGGCCTCGTCCATACCGGCGCGGTGTATATTTTGCTTTACAACGCCTTGCCTAAGCTGCCGACTGCGGTGGCGGCCGTTTTGCTGTTCCTCTACCCGATCAGTGCCATCATTGTAGATGCCGCCTGGTTCGGACACCCGACTTCCCTGGTTCAGATCGCCGGCTTTCTTTGTGTGTTGTTGGCAAGCCTTGGAACCACTTTGCAATGGGGCGACAGAAAAGCTGATTGATATCGCGCTGCCGATGTTCCCTGATATGATCTGCCTGACCGGGCCTGCCATATGAGTGGGTTTTGCTGTAAAGTGACTGAACGCCCGCTATGAGCGCTTCGCGCCGGTGTGCTCCTTCTGCCGCATGACGTGCTGCGGCTTCAGCTGCGCGCTGTTCTGCGTGTTTGTCGGGCCAGTTTTTGCAACCGGGAGGCTTCTTTCCCATAGGTTCGCAGCGCGATCCTTGCTGACCAGCCGCTCATCCCGCCAGCACAGGATGTTTTGCAGCCGCGAAACCGCGTGATTGACCGGGCGATGCAGGCGCGCGAATTCATGAAGCTGGATGTCATGGTGCTGTCGATCCTGCTCTATGCGCTGCTGGGCAAACTCGCCGACATGATTGCCCGCGGGCTGGAAACCCGTGGCCGCGTTCGAGGCAGAAATCCTTGCTGCGATCTTCACCGATGGCCGGGTGGCCTGATGACTTTCTCGACAGGGTGACTGGAATGGCCTGACACTTTTGCATCGGGCCCGAACCTTCGCCGCAAGATACATCATTGTGTGGCGAACTGCGCCAGATAGGTGCGGCCGAGCTCGGCCGAGACCCGGGCGAAATCCGGCGCCATGGCCTGGGGTTCGGGGGCCTCGATGTGGCTGCCGATCCAGGCCAGCAGCGCCATGCGGCGGAGCATGATGAATGTGTCGATCTCCCGCTCTTCCGCATCGCTGAGTGGGCGGACGCTGCGATATCCGCGCACCCAGGCGGCGCGCATCGCAGGGACCTGGTGGTGATCCTCCATAAAGCTGACGCCGGTGGCGAAATCATAAAGAAACCAGCCCTGACCGCAGTCATCAAAGTCGATCAGCGTCGTGTTTTCACCATCGATCAGAAGATTAGCCAGCCGCATATCGGCATGGATCAGCCCGTAACGCTCTGGCCCCTGACCGAAATCCTTAAGCCGGCGGCGGATGGTCGCCTCTACCTCTTCGAGCACTGCGCGAACGGGCGGGGTGACATGGGGCGCATCGCGCCAGTCGCCCCAGTTCGCCTTTTGGCCGAATACCGCATCGGCATCCCAGCGGAGCCTTTCCAGCGGCGCAGGGCGCGGCCAGGTCATGGAATGAAGATGGGTGCGGGCGGCAATTGCCCCGAGCCGTTCGAAGGGCCCGATCAGATCTTCGTTCTCATCGGGCTGACGGCCTTCGGCAAACTGGAACATCACCATGAAACGTGGCTCGGGCAGGCCCGAAACATGGCCTTCCTGCACCAGATCGCCATTCCTGGCCGCCAGTGGCGGCGGCGTCTGCACCAGCCCGCTTGAGGCCAGCGCCTGCGCCCAGGCCAGCTCCTGGCCGATGCCGCGCTTTGTGTGATAGGCCGGGCGGTGAATGCGCAGGACCGATCGATATGCCCCGGCCTCGACCAGATAGGTCGCGTTTTCCGAGACATTGATCAGCCGCGCTGTCGCTCCCTCCGGCACCGGCCAAAGGGACAGTGAGTCATTCGCAAGGCGCTCCAGATGCTTCAGGACCTCCTGAAGCGGCATTTGCTCTCCGGCCATATCCCCCTCCCTCAGATCGACTCGATGGCTTCCAGGGATTCCGGCAGGATCTGACCCCCATCGACGATGATCTGCTGCCCGGTGATATAGGCCGCCTCATCCGATGCGAAAAACAGCGCCGCATTGCCGATATCCTCGACGGCGCCCAGCCGTTTCAGCGGGATCGAGGCGGCCATGGTTTTCAGGTAATCCGCGCCCAGCCCCTCAAGCCCCTCGGTCACGATATTGCCCGGCATCACCGCGTTGATCGTGGTGTTGTAGCGCGCCAGTTCCATCGCGGCGGTCTTGATGAAACCAAGCTGCCCGGCCTTTGACGCGCCGTAATGCGACCAGCCCGGATAGCCTGTCACCGGCCCGGTGATCGAAGAGGTTACCACCACGCGGCCTTTGCCTGCCCGTTCGAAATGCGGGATCGCGGCTTTGACGCAGAGAAAAGTCGAACGCAGGTTGTTCGCCATCATCTGATCCCATTCGGCGGGCGACATATCGACCATCTTCACCTGCGGGAAGGATCCGGCATTGGCACAAACCACATGCAGCCCGCCCTGGGCTTCAGCCGCCTCATCGACCATGCGCTGCACCTGGTCGTAATCGCTCACATCGCAGACGGCACTGCGGGCTGTCGCCCCCGCCTCGTTCATCTCGGCCACGGCCGCCGCCAGCGCGGCCTTGTCGCGCCCGGCAATGGTCAGTTTCACACCGGCCCGGGCAAAGACCCGCGCAATACCGCGGCCGATACCTTTTGATCCGCCGGTAACGATGACACTCCGGCCCTGCAATGATGTCAGCATCTGTTTTTCTCCCTGTTTTTTTATAGTTTTATCGCGGCTTCAGGCGCGTTTTCGCGTCCAGCGGAACACCAGCAGCCCGATCAGCATCAGCGCGGCGGATCCGGTGACAGACAGAACACCAAGCGCGGGGATCTGCGGCGTGTAGCCGGAGACCATCCGGGCATAGAGCCATTTCGGCAAAGTTGAATCGAGCCCTGTGGTGAACAGCGAGAGCGGGAAATTCCCCCAGGACAGCAGAAAGGCGAAGAGCCCCGCCGAAATCACCCCCGGCATCAGCAGGGGCAGCGTCACCTCGCGCAGGATTGTAAAGGTCGAGGCGCCCATATCCCGCGCCGCCTCTTCCAGCGCCGGATCAAAGGCATAGGCACGGATCGCGATGATCAGCGTGGTGATGGGCGCAATCCAGACCAGATGCGCGATCACGGCGGTCTTCCAGCTGGGCTGAACCCCAAGCGCCGAAAACCAGATCAGCAGCGCAAGCCCCAGCACCGTCTGCGGGAAGAAAATCGGCAACAGGATCAGCTTCTGGAACAGCGGGCGATACCGCCACTGGAACCGCGCGAAAGCAAGGGCACCGAAAAAGCCGAGGATCATCGACAGCAGGGTCACCAGTACCGCGATCTTCAGCGAGGTCAGCACCAGCGCGTGGACGTTCGGGCTGGTGACCGCCTGGACCATCCATTCACTGGTATAGCGGTTGACCGGAAAGCTGAGATACCGCGCCTTCGAGACCGATGCGAAGCCGACCGAAACCAGCGGCAGGTAAAGCACCAGCAGGATCAGCAGCCCGTAAAGGTAAAGCGCGATGCGGGTGGTGTTGGAGACCGATCTCATGGTTTCCTCCCCATGATCGCATCAAGGTTCACGCGGCTGACGGGCACCAGCACCAGAAGGGCGACAATGACGATCAGCATCAGCGACAGCGCCGATCCGAGCGGCCAGTTCTGCGCGAAGGTGAAGGCGCTTTCGACATCATCTGTCAGCACCACCACCGCACGCCCGCCCAAAAGCTTTGCCTCGGCCACCGCGCCGGCGGAGAGGACAAAGGTCAGCAGGCTTCCGACCATGATGCCCGGCGCCGCCAGCGGCATTTCGATTTCAAAGAGAATGCGCATCGGGCTGGCCCCGAGGTCTGATGCGGCAAGCCTGGCATCGTCGGGAACAAGGCTGATGCCCTGGGCCAGCGGAAACAGCATGAAGGGGAAATAGACATAGGCCATGCCAAAGACGATCACCGGCCAGTCATAAAGCGGTGTCTCAAAGCTCAGCCCCGTCAGCGAACGCAGATAGCCCTCCAGCAACCCGCCCTTCATCAAAGAGAGGCTCCAGCCGAACAGACGGATATTCTCGGACACGAAAAGGATCAGCACGACCGCCAGGGTGATCACGATGGTAAAACGTCCGAAGACCTTCGCCATGCCGTAAGCCAGCGGCCAGCAGACGATAAACAGGATCACCGTGGTCATGAGGGCAAGCCCCAGCGAGCGCAGCAGCGAACGGTAATAGCCCTGTTCCCAGATCACTGCGAACGAGGAAAAATCGGGCAGATGGGTCAGCTCGAATACTTTTTGCGGCATGATGGCGAAGCCCGCCACCACGAAAAGCGGCATGATGAATGCCAGCAGCAACAGTACGATGATCGGCAGGCCGCTCAGAAAGCCAAGCCGTCCCTCAAGCCTTTGCATGATCCGCCTCCTCAGGGATCGGATGGACCGCGTCCCGGTCCCAGCCGAGGGTGACGGATGTGTCGGCGCCCGAGGCAAGCCGCGCCTCAAAGGGCCGCTCGACCGTGATCATTGTCCCGGCACTGGTCTCGACCGAATACTGGATGCGAGAGCCGAGCGCATATTCGGCCACCACGCTGCCCGAGAGGGTGAAATCCGCAGTCATGCCCTCGCCGATGAACCGCAACAGCTCGGGTCGCACCATCAGCGCACCGCGCCATCCCTGCGGCAGGTTCAGCGCGCCGGGGGCAGCGGTGACGCCGGGGTCCTTCCAGCGGACCAGCCCATTGTCCTCGCGCGCTTCAAACAGATTGACCTCGCCCATGAAGCTGGCGACGAAGCGGCTGACCGGGCGGGAATAGATCTCTTCCGCAACGGCGATCTGCTCGAAGCGGCCCTGCTTCATGATGGCGATGCGGTCAGACATCACCATCGCCTCTTCCAGCGAATGGGTGATGTAGACAAAGGTCTTGCCGGTGCGGGCGTGCAGGTCTTTCAGCTCTTTTTCCAGGGTTTTCCGCAGCCGGTAGTCCAGCGCTGACAGGGGCTCGTCAAAGACAATGATCTGCGGATCGAAGGCCAGTGCCCGCGCCAGCGCGACCCGCTGACGTTCGCCGCCCGAAAGCTGGCTGATCATCTTGCCATAATACTCTTCCGGCAATCGCAGCAGCCGCAGCAGATCCAGCGTGCGGGCCTTGCGCGCTTCTGGCGCCACCTTTTTCAGCTTTTGCGGAAATTCGATATTCCTGCCGACGCTCATATGCGGGAACAGAGCAAGCGACTGGAACACCATACAGGTGGGGCGCTTGTTCGCGGGCATGGTGTCGATACGGGTGCCGTTCAGACTGATCGTGCCGTCAGACACGTCGTCAATGCCGACCAGCAGCCGGATCAGGGTGGATTTGCCGCTGCCCGAAGGGCCGACGATGGTCAGAAATTCTCCCTCGGCAATATCGAGGCTGATCCGGTCAAGCGCGGTAAAGCGACCGAAGCGTTTGGTGACATTCTCGATCCGCACGAAGGGCTGAGCAACCATCGTCCATTCCAGATTTTAAGGGAAAGCAAAGACTGCCGGGCAGAGAGCGCCCGGCAGAATGGCTGAAGCCGGGACCTCAGCCGCGTCTTGCCGCGACATAGGTCGCAAGCAGGGCGTCGTAGGAGGGCACGACATCAAATTCGAGACAACGCGACAGCTCGTCTTCAAGCGTGTCGAACTGGATCGCTTCCAGCATCTCGTCGTCGAACAGCGCCATGACCTCGGGATTGCCCATCTGGGCGATCGGGTTGTAGGTGCCCTCAGAAAAAGCCACGGCCTTGCAGATTTCGGGCTGCTGCACGAATTCAAGGAAATCCTCGGCCAGCGACGAGGGATCGGGGTTGTTCACCGCCGAGGTCAGCTCGACCCAGACAACGCCACCCTTGCCATCGACCGGTCCGCTGCGCGGCGTGATCGCGCGCACGAAGGTCGCCCCGTCATAACGGGCGGGCGAGGCGGTATAGGTGCCCCCGGTGAAATAGGCATCGATTTCGCCATTGATCAGTGCCGTGTTCATTGCCACGAGATCATCGGTCATCATCCGTGCCCCGGCGACGATCTGTTTGCAGGTCTCGGCGAATTTTTCGGCATCGGCGCCCTCGACCGGCCGGAACGGATCAAGTCCGGCGGCAAGGCAGAGATGGATCACATTCCAGTTGTCATAGGTCAGAAGGCCATAGCGGCCCTTCATCGCCGGATCAAAGAACAGGTTCCAGCCCTGTTCCTCGGCGCTTTCCTGGCTGATCTTGTCGGTATTGACCACAAATGAGAATGGCCCGTAGCGCTGCGGCATGCCCAGAAGATCGCCGTTTTCGCCAAAAGCCAGCGCATAGGGTCTGGCAAATTCCGGGGTCATCTTGTCGAACCAGGGCAGGAAACGCTCTTTGTCCAGCGGTCTGATCAGATTGTCCCGGCTCAGCTCGCCCCGCGCCCAGGGCTGATTGACATTGATAAGATCCCAGGTTCCGATTTCGCCTGCGCGCAGGCGGTTGACCATCTCGGGGTCCGAGGTGCCGCTTTCAGCACGTACCGTGGCCCCGGGATGCGCCGTGCGGAACGGGTTCAGCACCGTATCCGAGTTATAGCCTTCCCAGCACAGGATATTGAGCTGATTGTTGCGGTCTGCGAGCGCACGGCCCGGCATCGAAAACGCCGAAAGACCAGCCATACCGGCCGCCCCCAGCGAGAACTGACGTCTCGTAATCATCTTCTTTCTCCCTTGTTGGTGGTGCCTCCCGGATGGTTGATCCATCTCCCGGGCCTGAGTGAGGGCCGCCGGCCCTTTCGCCTATCGTCCGGTGATCGCCTCCAGTTTTGCGGTGATGGTGTCACGCGCGATCCGCATGTCTTCGGCGGTGCCGGACATGAAAAGCCGCCCGGTCGCCCCCATCATCTGCACATCATTGATAATCGCATTGGGGGCAGCCTTTTCCGCCTCATTCGCCGCAACACAGGCAAAAAGCGCCGGAGCCATTTCGTAAATCAGCAGCGCAACCCCCGGCACCAGGATCGAGGCATCGCGCGAGCGGTTGAGGATGATCGCATGCTGGTCCGACAGATCTTCGATGATATCGTGATACAGGATCTGCGGGCGCATCTGATCATCGGGTTTTGCGCCGATACCGGCAAGAATCGCCTCGCCCGCAGCCGTCAGATCCTCCATCCGGTCAGCATGCAGCTCCAGCAAACCAAACTGACGTTCGGTATAAAGAATGCCCGGTTCCATGTCGGGCGCGGCCTTCAGCGCCAGATCGGTGACGCGGTGGATCGCCAGAGCCGGCGCGACCTCGATGATCAGCGAGTTCTGGCCCCGGAAGGGCGGATATCCCCTCGCCCGGGTGGGCGAGGAAAGATACGCCGCGAACTGGGGCTGCAGATCCTCGATGGGAAGATAGACGCGAAGCTCTGTCATACCTCAATCCTTATCTGGGTCTCTGTGAGAGGCCGCCCCGGCTCAGGCCTTAAGCGCGTCGAAATGCTTTGCGAGATCGCCATGCGGGCGCGGGATCACATGGACGGCGGTCACTTCGCCGATCTGGGCCGCAGCCTCGGCCCCGGCTTCCGTCGCGGCCTTCACCGCGCCGACATCGCCGCGCACCACGACCGAGACCAGTCCGCCGCCAACCTCGTTGCGGGCGACGATTTCAACATTGGCGGCCTTGACCATGGCATCCGCCGCCGCAAGCGCCGGCACGTAACCCTTGGTTTCGATCATTCCGATTGCAAGATTAGCCATTTGAGAACTCCCTTACTTGCGTTTCGCAGCCGGTTTCCCGGCAGATTCTTCGTCGATGGAACCGATGATCAATGCGTCAACCGGCGCCGCGCGTTCGGTAAACCAGGCGGCTGCAACCGAGCCCTGGGTGATCAGCACAGCCTCGCCCTCGGCACAGCCCAGAGGGTCGAAGGCGATCAGTTTTGCGCCGGTTTCGGTCTCGACCTCCAGCAGCGCCCCGGTGGGAAGCGTGCCGATATGGCGGGTGGACCAGAGCCTGCCGCTGACGCGCGCCCTTATCATGCCAGTGTCCTTTCGATCCTGATGCCGCGGCGGCGGGCCTCGTCACCCGCCAGAGGTGTCAGCCGCGCCTGCCTGGTGATGCGCAGCCGCGTCTCGCCCTCGCCGATGGCTGCGATGTCGCGTTCGGTGACGAGGGTCTTGCGCAATTCGGGTATTCCGGCCGGGACGGTGGTGACCAGCCTTGCTGCCGGCGCCGTGGCGGCGGGAAGATCTGCAAAGTCACGCATCGGAACCGGCTGAGAGGTGGTCACCGCAGGCGCAAACCGGATCTGCCCGGCTTCAAGTCCGGCCAGAAATCCCGGCTCCTGCGCGCGACGCGCGATGGTCAGCGCAAAATCGGTCAGCTGGGCCACGGTCGCGACCTCGACGCGCTCGGTCGCCGGGCCGCCACCGAGGATCTCGGCGCGCAGCGCCGCGATCTCCTCGGACAGTAACTCGCGGATCAGGGCACGCAGCTCGCTCATCGGCCCGCCCCTGCCTCACGCAGCGCGCGTTCCGCCGCGTCGCGGGCATTGCGGACATCGGCCTCGCTTCCGGCAAGATAGAGCCGGCCATTCGCGCCGATCATCCGCATGTCGATAACCTTGATATCCGCCTCTTTCTCGGCCTCGTTGCAGGCAAGAATCGCGTAGGCCGCCGGCTGGCATTCCAGCAGGTAGATGCTCTCTCCTGCCAGCACCATGGAGCCGGTCTTGTTGCGGTTCATCAGGAAAGCATGCTGATCATCGATCCGCGTCACGATCTTTGACGCCATGATCTTCGGCTTTTCCGCATCCTCGCGCGTCTTGCCCATGGCAGACAGCGCTGCCGCCGCCCCGGCCTGAACTTCAGCGGTCGAGCGGGCATGGAATTGCAGCGTGCCGAACTGGCGCTCGACCACCAGAAACCCCGCCCGCACCTCGGCGCTTTTCAGCACGGTGTCGGTCAGCGCCTCGACATCAAGGCCAGGCGCGATCTCGATGATCTGAGCCGCCATCCTTGCGCGCGGTAAGGTGCCCCGCATCCAGGTGGAGGTATAGGCAAGCGTCTGCGGCTGAAGCTGGTCGATAAAGATGAAGGCACGAAGATCGGTCACGACTGGCCCCTCGTCAGATCACGGAGTTCCTGCAAAATAAGCTCGCGCAGCAGGTCGCGGTCGACACCGCCATCGCCGGCGGGCCGGCTGGCCGCAGGTGGCGCGGCAAAGGGAGGCGCCACCGGTTGCGGGCGCGTGGCGCCCGGCCCTTCAAAGGGGGCACGCAGCCCGGTCAGGTCGCCCGTCTTCATCGCGGGGTCGGAGTTCCAGGCCAGCCGCGTCCAGTGAACCAGATGCTGCGGCCCGATATTCTCGCCCACGGAAGACCGGCCGAAATAGCCGGTGCCGATCATGAAGGACGGCGCCAGATGCGTCGCGAAACCTGCGGCTCCCTGGGAACAGGGCGCATTGACCACCACGCGGTAAACCGAAAGCGCGCTTGCAAAATCGAGCGCCAGCTGCGGATCATCGGTATGGATCGCGGCGGAATGGCCCGCCCCGCTCATTCGCAGGATCATCTGCGCCATGCTTGCAGCATGGGCGGCATTGCTGACCAGCGCCCAGCCCAGAACCGGGCACAGCTTTTCCTTCGTCAGCGGCTCGTCGACCCCGACCAGTTCCACCGGTGCCACCAGTGCCCGGGTCGAGGCCACCACACGCAGGCCCGCCTGACCGGCGATCCAGACCGCCGATTTGCCCACGGCGGAAGTGTTCAGATGCCCGCCCGGGAACAGCCAGTCGCGCAGTTTCGTCACCTCGCCCGCGTTGCAGATATGGGCCCCGCCTGCCCGCAGCGCGCGCTCAAGCCGGCTGCGATCCTGTTCCTGCGAGATCAGCACGCTTTCATTGGTGCAAAGCACCGAATTATCAAAAGCCTTGCTGTCGATGACCCGCTTTGCCGCGACCATCTGATCGCAGCCGGGATCGACATAGACCGGCGCATTGCCCGGCCCGACGCCAATCGCCGGATTGCCCGAGGAATAGGCCGCCCGCACCATCGGCCCGCCGCCCGTCGCAAGGATCACCTGCACCTTTGGCGAGGTCATCAGCGATTGCACCAGCGGCACCGAAGGCTCTTCAACACATTGGATCAGACCCGAAGGCGCGCCCGCCGCCTGTGCTGCCGCCTCCAGCCGCGCGGCGGCCTCATTGCAGCAGCGCTTTGCCAGCGGATGCGGACTGAAAAGGATCGCATTGCGCGACAGAATGGCAAGGATCGTTTTGTAATACAGCGTCGAAACCGGGTTGGTCGCCGGCGTCAGCGCCAGCACTACGCCCGCCGGGCGCGGCAATTCGATCATCCGGCGATCCGCATCCACTTTCGGGTTCACCAGATCGAGATTCTCGTAAAAATCCAGCAATGGATGCGCCGACAGCTCGTTCTTGAGCTTCTTATCGGCCACCACGCCCATGCCGGTTTCCGCCACCGCCGCTTCGGCAAAATGCGCGGCTGAATGATGCGCCGCCTCGGCCACGGCGCGTGCGATCCGCATCACGGCAGCCCGGTCGAATTTCGCAAAGGCCTGCCCCGCCCAGGTGGCGCGGTCGATTTTCATCTTCGCCGCCTGCTCTGCCCGGTCGGGGATTTGCAGGCGCGGCGCGTCGTCATGAAGCTGCATCGGCATCGGCTGTCTCCCTCAGGCCGCGCGGCGCATGTCGCGCAGCAAAGCACGGGCGCGCGGCATCGCGGCCTCCATCCGGTCTATGATTTCCTGGCAGGTTGCCACATCCAGCAACACACCCGGCTTGAACTGCAAAACCCGTTTGTCGAGCGAGGAAAAGATCGCCCAGACCCCGTGTTCATAAAGCGCCCGCGACACCGCGACCGCGCCTTCGGGATGGTCATATTCCAGCCCGAGAATGACGCCGCGCTGGCGGATGCCCACGAAAATATCGCTGTGGGCTGCCATCATCTGGGTCAGCGCGCGGCGGAAGAACTCTGCCACCGACTGCACATTCGCGATCACCTCAGGGCGTTGCAGAATGTCGATCACCTGATGGCCGACGATACAGCCAAGCTCTGAGCCGCCCGAGGTCGAGATATGCGCGGCGCCATCCTCATGCAGCCAGCCGCCACATTTTTCGGTCACCACACAGGCAGAAATCGGGTAAATGCCGCCGCCAAGCCCCTTGCCGGTCACGAACATATCCGGCTCCAGCCCATAGCTTTGCCAGCCCCACATGCTGCCGCAGCGCATCAGCCCGGTCTGCACCTCATCAGCGATATAGAGGGTGCCATACCGGCGGCAGAGGTCCTGGCAGGCCTTCAGATAGCCGTCATCCGGCATCGGGAACCCATAGGTGGCGGGGATGGTTTCGATAATGAAACCAGCGACATCCCGTCCTTTAAGGGCGCGATCCAGCGCGTCGATATCGTTGAATGGCACCTGGATGAATTCATCGGGCTTATCCGCGAGGAAGATCTTCGAAAACCGTTCGTCCCCGGTGGCAACCGACAGACCGGAATGGCCGTGATAGCCCTTGATGATCGAAACGATCTTGCGGCGCTTTGTGGCATATCGGGCAGTTTTTAGCGCGATCTCCACAGCTTCAGCGCCACCTGCGCCGAAGATCGCGTATTGCATATGGTTTGTGGTCTTCACCAGCTTTTCGGCAAAGGCCGCGCGGGCCACTGACGGGAACCAGTGATTGCCCATGTCGAAATAGTCGAGCGCGGATTTCAGCGTCGCCACCAGTTCGGGGTTGCGATGGCCAAAATTATACGTTCCGCCATTGAGATGCAGGTCGATCAGCCTGCGGCCAGACATGTCGTAAAGGTAATATCCCTCACGCCGGTCGATCACCATATCGATCCCGGCATCCTGCCAGAACTTTGTCTTGCCGGGGTTCCAGTATTCGATCGATTTCGCAAGCAATTCTGCTTTCGAATCGAAGCTGAAGTATCCGTAGTTGAACACGAGGCACCTCCGTTTGACCGAAGATTGGCATTTGATTCTGCATCTGGCAACATTTAATTGTTGCTAGTTGGTCATTTCCTCTGTTTGAGTTTTGTCAATCAGGTTGCGATGATGCAGAACTCCGCAGAATCCGGGGGCGTAATGTAAGAAGGTGCCAGCAGTGAAACCGAGCAGATCGCGCAAGGAACAGCGCCAGGACAACATCCTCAGTGCGCTTGAGGCCAATCCGGCGCTGCGGGTGAACCAGCTTGCCGAAGAGCTGGATGTTTCGACCGAGACGATCAGACGCGACCTTGCCGAACTGGATCAGGCCGGCCGGCTCAGCCGCACCTATGGGGGTGCAATCGTGGCGCAGAACCGGTTCGAGCCCCTGCTCAATGACCGCATCAATCTCAATGTCGCCGAACGTCAGGCCATAGCCACCCGGGCGCTGGAAGAGGTGGCGGGCGAAGAGGCATTGCTGCTTGGCGGCGGCGCCACGATGCTGCAATTCGCGCGGGTGCTGCGAAATATTGCACGCCGCATCACCGTGATTACCCCGGCCTACCCGATCGCGCTGGAACTTTCGTCAAATCCGCTCATCGAGATCGTTCTTCTGCCCGGCGGGTTCGAGCCGCAGGAACGCATGGTCTGCGGCCCCGAAACCATCCGCGCGGTCGAACGTTACCGGGCGCCTGTGGTCCTGATCGGTGCTTCGGGGGTCAGCGTTGACGGGATCAGCGAGGCGATGCTGGGGGTAGGCGAAGTCTATTCCGCCATGCTCGCCAGTGCGGGCCGCTCTTATGTGCTGGCCGATCACAGCAAGTTTGAAAAGCGGGCGCTTGTGCTGCTTGACCGGTGGCATGACGGGCTTTCGCTCATCACAGATCGCGAACCGGCGGCGGAACTGTCAGCGGCCCTGCGCCGCAACGGCTCAGGATTGCTTTTGCCAGACTGACCGCCCTGCGCGACAGGCCCGCCGGGCCAGAGGATCATATGGCGGCTTTACGTGCTTCTCGGATATAGATTCCGCACAGCCGCCGTGTTGCGGGACCGGGCTGACCGGCGGGCAAACGCTGACTGTCGATCTCGATCACCGCCAGCGCGAAGGAAGAAGCAGAGGTGAAGAATGCCTCATCTGCGGCATGCACCCGAACGATCCGCCCGCCCCGCCACCCGGATGCCTCCGCCCGCGAGCTGCGCATCTGGCAGCGCTGAGACGGCGCTGATTGCGACCTTTCCGTCCGGAGAGAGGAATGCGGATGGGTGTCCCACCATCCGCAAGCTGCAGTGAAATCGTATTGCTGCGAATACTGGTTCACTCACATGATTGAGCACATCGGCGGTCAGCCCGGCCGCTCTCAGGTTTCGGATCGGGACGACGTCATCGCCGAGCCTGTAGCTGGCAGCCTCTGCTGCTTCGGCGCGTGTGAAGTTGTGCAGCGCAAGGCCCTGAATTCTGGTTTCGTCACCGCCCAGCTTTCCTTCTTCTCGTCGCCTTGCGCGGATCGCAGCATTCACCTCCTGCCGGACCTCATTGCTCGGGCGAGATTGCGATGGTGACAGTCCAGACCGGATTGCCTGGTGCGCCCGCGGAAACAGGCCTGTGCCTGGCGAAGCGCAGGGAACATTGACAGCGAAGGATTTTCTGGGCCACGCGGCTCCGAATTGCGTCGTCAAAGGAAAAAGCAATCCGAACGAGTCAGTGTCTTCGACGGGCACATTGTCAAAAGGCCGCTGAAATGGGGTGCGGCGTCTCGTGGGCCACGGATCGGCGAAGTGCAGCGCCCATTGCGGCGTTGTCCGATCCTCCGGAGGACGATGCGCCTTATGGGGATGCGCCCCGATCCGAGCAGAACATATAAAGATGGGTCTGGGTAAAGAGCCCTTCGCAGCGGACGGCGGCTGTCACCATCAGGTCGAACATACGGTCATTGTGGTAAGACAGCGTATGGCCGGGCGAGGCCATGAAGCGGAAGGCCACCCGGTCATTTACCGGCTCAAACGGGGTATGGGCCAGCAGATCATGCAGCTTTGTCGTATTGACGCGGGTCATCACCTCAAGATTTCGCAGCTGGCATTCCCATTCCAGCGGATAAGCGGGGGCGTAAGGCGGCATCATACCGCTGTCGGGATGCATCTTGTAATTGCCGAACATGTTTTGTCCTTTCAGTCGGTCAGAGAGGTATGGGGAAAGCCGGCCGGCAGGTCTGCGGCAGCCAGAATGGCTGTATCGACCTGCGCGATATCGGTCTGGCCGCAGAGTGCCATGGTGATATCAAGCTCGCGATGGATGATTTCGAGGCAGCGGCGGACACCGGTTTCTCCCATTGCGCCAAGCCCATAGAGAAAGGGCCGGCCGATATGGGCCGCATGGGCACCAAGCGCGCGCGCGCAAAAGATCCTGGCCGCTGCGGATACCGCCATCGATATGAATCTCGGCCTGGGATCCGATCTTCGCCACGATCGCAGGCAATGCACTGATGCTTGACGGCGCGCCATCCAGCTGCCTGCCGCCATGGTTCGAGACGATCACCGCATCCGCCCCCTGATCCACGGCGGACCGTGACACCCTGTTGAAGACTTCCTTTTGAACAACAAGGTGCCGTGCGAACTCATCTCCACCATCAAGTCCGACTTCCCCAAGGTAACGGGTCTCCGAAACCAGGCGGCAAAAAAGATCAACCTCCTGATGTCGCTCATGAGCGCGCTGTGGATGCCGGAACGGAGGCGGGAAGCAGCATACAATGTCGCATTTATAGCATACACGATCCACGAAATGCATGGATACTGGCGCGGAGCATCACTCGTCATCAGGCAGGAACCACCATGGGATATGCGCTGGAAATCACCGGAAAAGCCGTGCGCCAGATCGAAGAGGCACAGGCGCTGATCCCTCCCGGCACCCAGATCAATATCGCCTTTCTCGGCAATGAGACGCATGCACAGCGGTTCAACGCCGCCCGCGTGATCCGGGCTTGCGGGTTCCAGCCGGTTCCTATCATTTCATCGCGCCGTCTGATGTCAGAGACCGATGCGGCTACGGTGATCTCGGGCTACCAGGAAGCCGCCGCACCGGAGCGGTTCCTCTTTGTCGGTGGCGACCCCGATACCCCGCAGGGGCCTTATCAGAACTCTATGGAGCTTATGAAAAGCGGTGTTCTGAAACGCTTTGGCATTACCTCAATCGGCATCGTGGCCTATCCCGAGGGGCACCCTGCTATACCCACAGACACCCTCTGGCAGGCGCTCGAATGGAAGCGTCACTTCCTCAATGAGGCAGGGGTATCCTTCGAAATCACGACGCAGTTCGTGCTGGATCCAATGGCCATCCCAGCCTGGCTTTCTGAGCTGCGGGCCCGCGGGATCGCCAACCTTGTCCGGCTCGGTGTCAATGCTCCGGCCCCGGCAGGGCGGCTGCTGACCTATGCGCGGATGTTCGGTACAAAGGCCAATGCCTCCATTCTTGCCCGGTATCAAATGCCTGATGATCCGGCACTGATCACCGCACCCGAGCCATTCCTCCAAGTGCTGAAAGAGCGGCTTTCCAATATGGATACCGGCCGCATCGACGCTCATCTCTACCCTTTCGGCGGGATCGGCATTGCCGCGAAATGGGCGCAATCCTGGCCAGGCTTGGCTTGAGCCCTGCAAGAAAACATACATATGCGGTAAATTGTTTTTCACATAAAAATACAATTTATCGCATATGTATGAGTAGCATTCGTGGCAAGTCAGGAGGATTCCATGTCGGATACTCAGCGCGATGACAACGGCTATGAATTGCGCCCGCTGAAGCCGGCCCTGTTCCGTGCCATGCGCCAGCATTGCCCTGCCTGCGGTGAGGATCTTTCGCCTCAGCGCGGATGACGGGCCAGCCTATATCACCATGCTGATCATCTGCCATATCGCGCGCTTTATGGTCCAGATCCTGATGACCGATACCAACCTCAGCTCGCTTGCGGTTGCCACTATCGTGCTGGCGACGGTGCTGCCGATAACGTTCCTGATCCTGCCCAGTGCAAAATGCTTCCCTGTCGCCATGCAATGGGCAAAGAACATGCATGACTTTGTGAAAAGCAGCGCCCCGCAGATCTGCGGTAACCTGAGCAGGTTTCGCCGGGTCAATACATGTCATGGCGGATACATGGCTGCGCAGGTAATTCCTGCGAGCGGCGATGTCGGTTCCGACCGGGACCTGACACTACCCGGAGCCTGGCGCCACTGCGCCGGACTATTGTCGCCACAGGCATATTGCCGGGATACGGAGACCGGGAAAACCGGTCTCCGCCTCGTCTGGCTGTTCAGGTGATCCGTACGATGCTTGCGCGGATTTCCTCGGGCTCGAACACCTTTTTCCAGTCATCGCGCATCAGCATCGGCTTGCCGAATTCAATAGCCTTCTCGCAGGCCTCCGAGAATTTGCCTGGGATCTCGTCGAACATCACGGCGGTCAGCACGCTCATATGACCAAGCAGGAACTCGCGCGCGCAGTCGCGGTCAATGCCGCGCCGGATCACTTCTTCCATCGCTTCGCGAAGCACGGTGACCAGCGAGGCGCAGACGGTTTCGGTCAGCCCGGGCTCCAGATAGGCCATATGCTCGACGGTCACGCGGTGACTGCGGGCAACCGGAGCAAAGATCGCGCGGGCAACCGCGTCGCCAAGCGCATATTGCGCCTCGCTGCCCTGCATCAGTGCGTTGACGATGCCCTGGGGTGCCGCAACGCCGCCAAAGAAATCACGCCGTCCGGCCTCGCTGTCCTCATTGCGGAAGAGGCCCGGATGGCAGGGATGCGTGACGAAATAGGCGATATCATCGCGCGGTGGCAGATGGCCGGCATGGGGCGCAGCGGGGTCAAGACAGATGACGACCGTGCCAGAGGCGAGCTTCGGCACCACCAGGCTTGCGACCTTGCCGATCACCGCATCGGGCACGGCCAGCACCACGACGTCGGCACCGATGATCGCCTCATCGGGCGCGACACAGGTGACCGCGAAATCATCTTTCAGGCGCTGCTGACCTTCGGGTGACAGTTCGACATGGGCCACATCGAAATCGGTTTTCAAGAGATTGCGGGTCAGGCGGGTGCCCATTTTTCCGCCCGCGCCGAACAGAGCTATTCTGGTCATGGTGATGTCCCCAGCGGGTTCGCGGCAACAACAGGCCGGCCCGCAAAAACGGGGGGCTTGCCGTTGCGATATGAGAAGGGGCGGGCGCGTTCCTTCACGCGCCCGCAGGGATCTGTCTCAGCCGTGGCTGATGGTCACGGTCTTGATATGGGTGAAGCCGTTCAGCGCCTCGAAGCCCTTTTCGCGGCCATGGCCGGATTTGCCGACACCGCCGAAGGGAAGCTCGATCCCGCCGCCTGCACCGTAATTGTTGATGAAGACCTGGCCGGAATGGATCTTCCTTGCCATGCGCAGCTGACGCGAGCCGTCCTGGGTCCAGACGCCGGTCACCAGGCCGTAATCGGTGCCATTGGCGATTTTCAGGGCCTCTTCTTCATCCTCGAAGGGAATCAGAACCTGTACCGGCCCGAAAATCTCCTGCTGTGCCAGGGCGTGATCCGGCGAGACTTCCGAGAAGAGCGTCGGCAGGATGTAATTGCCGCCTGCCGGTGCGTCAGCGTGCAGCTTGCCCTGGGCTGCGGTGGTCAGTTCGGCACGACCACGGTCGATGAAACCCTGAACGATCTGATGCTGTTTTTTCGAGACGACAGGGCCGAGATTGTGGCTTTCAATCGCCGGACCAACCGTCAGGCCCTCATAGATCGCGATCATACGGGCCTTGACCTCTTCATAGATGCCCTTTTGCACCAGCACGCGCGAGGCGGCTGAACAGGTCTGGCCGGCATTTTGCATACAGGCGCCGACCAGCACCGGCATAGCTTTCTCCAGATCGACATCGTCGAACACGATATGCGGCGATTTGCCGCCGAGCTCGAGCGTCACCGGCACGACATTCTTCGCCGCCGCCTCCTGGATGCGGACCCCGGTTCCGACCGAGCCGGTGAAGGACACATGGTTGATGCCCGGATGCGACGAAAGATGTGCGCCCACGTCATGGCCATAGCCGGTGACCACGTTGATCACACCTGCCGGAACCCCGGCCTCAGCCGCGATGGCGGCAACCGCCAGTGACGAAAGCGAGGCGTCTTCTGCCGGCTTCAGCACAACCGTATTCCCGGCAGCGAGCGCCGCACCGACACCGCGCCCGAGGATCTGCATCGGGTAATTCCACGGGATGATGATGCCGCAAACGCCATGCGGCTCACGCAAGGTGTAGACCGTGAAGCCTTCCTGATAGGGGATCGTGGTGCCCATCAGCTTGTCGGCGGCACCGGCGTAGAATTCCAGGTAGCGGGCGAGCGCGATGGAATCATTGCGCGACTGGTTCAGCGGTTTGCCGACATCCAGCGTCTCGATCATCGCGAGCTCTTCGGCGCGTTCCAGCACCAGCGCGGACATTTTCATGAGGATCCGGCCGCGCTGTGTCGCGGTCAGCTTCCCCCATTCGCCATTCAGCGCGCCACGTGCAGCGGCGACGGCGGCATCGACCTCGGCGGTGGTGCCACGCCCGATCTGACCAATCACTTCCCCGGTCGAGGGGTTCTCAACCGGGATCGTCTCAGCGCCCGCGGGCGTGACCCATGCGCCGTTTACGAACACTTTCGTGGAATCGATCCACATCAGTTGATCAAGTGCCATGATTTTCCTCCATATCTGACAAGAGGCGGCTGCGCGCCTCATAGGTATCTGATTTCAGACGGGTTTCAGCTTTCGATAAAGAACGGCTCAACCCGGTCTTTCGAATGGCCAAGGTGGCGGGCCATGGTTTCCCTTGCGGCTGCGGCATCCTTGTTTCTGAGAGTATCCAGCAAGTCCATATGTTCGCTGACCGCGCTTGTCGTGATCGTCGCGTGATAGCGCAGGCGAAACAGATTCGAATGGATATAGAGCCGCGCCAGCGCTTCGGCGGCGACCTGGTT
This sequence comes from Rhodobacter sp. 24-YEA-8, assembly GCF_900105075.1. Taxonomy (NCBI): domain Bacteria; kingdom Pseudomonadati; phylum Pseudomonadota; class Alphaproteobacteria; order Rhodobacterales; genus Rhodobacter; species Rhodobacter sp. 24-YEA-8. The sequence continues at coordinate 219,513 of NZ_FNSK01000004.1, read as the reverse complement.
GCCAGCGATCCGAGCGATCCGGGCGTGGAAGGCATTGTCGCGCTCGGCAAAGCTGCCGAAATTATCGGGCCGGCTTTCGGCGGCGATGCGACTCATCTCTGCGCAAAGCTCTTCGAGGGCCGCGATGTCTTCGGCGGTTGCCTTCTCTGCCGCCAGCGCCGCCAGTTCCGGCTCAATCATGCGGCGAAAGGCATAGACATCGCGAAAATATCTGCCCTCGGGAAGGGGGGCGGCGGAAAAGCCGGAATTGAATTTCTGCTGCACAAGCCCTTCGGATTCCAGCCGGATCAGAGCCGCCCGGATCGGCGTCTGCGAGACGCCGAAATGCCTTGCGAGCGCATCGACCGAGAGCCTTTCGCCCGGTGGAATCCGGAGCGAGATCAGATCCCCCAGCAAAGCGTCATAAATCTCATCCCCGAGCGGCTGCGACACATGCTTCTCCCGCGGGGGCTGCGCCGCAGAAGATAATTGTGGGCTAAGCGTCTTCCCTGACATTTTCCGTCTCCTCCCCGTCCGTAATCTCTTGACCCTTCCGCATCGGATGTCTAGCGTAAAATCGTATCGTATCGGATTTTCCGATCCATACGTTGATATCATGACAAGGGTGGTGCGCGTTTCTGGAGGGAGTCCCGCCACCCCAGGGAGGATAAAATGTCTTTTAATTTCCGCGCTCTGGCGCTTTCTGCCGTTTCGGCTTGTGCCGTGCTGGCTGGGACTGCACTTGAAGCCCGCACTCTGAATATAGCGATGACGCCGCCGGAAGAATCGCATTACGGCGCGGCAGCCAAGGCCTTTAAGGAAAAGATCGAAGAGCTTTCGGGCGGCGATATCACGGTCGAGATCAAAGCCAATGGCGTCCTTGGTGGCGAGCGCGAGATCCTCGAGGGGATGCAGATCGGCTCCATCGAAATGGGTGTCACCTCGACCGGTCCGGTTGGTGGCTTCGTGCCTTCGACCTATGTTCTCGACCTGCCGTTCCTGTTCAAAGATTACGCCAATGCCCGCGCCATCCTTGACGGTCCGATTGGCCAGGACCTTCTGGACGATTTCGAACCGATCGGGATCATGGCGCTTGGTTGGGCCGAAAACGGCTTCCGCTATGTCACCAATTCGAAAAAGCCGATCGAGACCCCGGAAGACATGAAGGACATGAAGATCCGCACGATGGAAAATGACATCCATCTGGGGTCTTTCACCGCGCTTGGGGCCGCACCGCTGCCGATGTCCTGGAACGAGGTCATCACCGCGCTGCAACAGGGCACCATCGACGGCCAGGAAACGCCGATGTCGATCTTCATCGCGAACCGCATCTGGGAAGTGCAGAAATACGCGACGCTGACTGGCCATTTCTATTCGCCCTCGCTGATCATGATGTCGAAAGTCCATTGGGACCAGCTGAGCGAAGAAGAGCAGGGCTGGGTGCGAGAAGCGGCCGCCGCCGGTGTTGCCGCCAATCGCGCCTATGTCGAAAACGACGAAAAGCGCGGCCTTGAAATGCTGCGCGCCAATGGCATGGAAGTGATCGAAACCGTCGACCAGGAAGCTTTCGCCGAGGCGGTTTCCGCGGTCTATGACGTTTTCACCTCGACCTATGGCAGCGAGACGCTCGAGAAAATCCGCGCCGCACAGCAGTGAGCTGAGCCCGTCGCGCCTCGTCTGGACAGGCCCTGCTGAAGAGCCAGGACAGGGGCGCGACCCAACTCTCCCACAACAACATATGGAGGAGGAGCGATGCGCAGGCTTGTGCACGCCGGAGAGAAATTTGTCTCTCTTACACATAATATCGCGGCTGCATTGCTTGCCGTATCCGCAATTCTGGTCTTCCTGCAGGTGGTGTCGCGTTTCGGGGGCGGGCATTCGCTGGCCTGGACCGAAATTCTGGCGCGCGGCACGGTGATCTGGATGGTCTTCATGGCCGCCTGTGCCGGGTTCCGCCTCAACGCCATGATTCCGCTGGAATTCATTCGCGACGTGGTGCCGGCGCCGATCAAGTCTCTGGTGCTCTGGGCGGTCTTTGTGCTGACGCTTGTCTTCCTCTTCGTGATGTCCTGGTACGGGATCCAGATGGCGATGCGGGTCGCGAACCAGAAGATCGCCATGCTCGGCGTATCGATGGCCTGGTTCTATTCGGCAATCCCCGTTGGCTGCATCTGCGCGCTGCCGGGCGTGCTGCTCGGCCATTTCCGCCCGGTCGCGGATGAAAGGTTGCCCGAATGAATATCGCTCTCGTATCCGCGCTGATTGTTCTCTTCGCGCTATCGGTGCCGGTGGCGGTTGCCATCGCGCTTTCGGCGATCTTCGGCATTACCATGTTCAGCAATCTGCCGCTGATGGTGGTGCCGCAAAAGATGTTCAACGCGCTGGACAGCTTTCCGCTGCTGGCGATCCCGTTCTTCATCCTTGCCGGCAATCTGATGAGCCATGGCGGCGTGTCGCGTCGGCTGGTTGATTTTGCGAAATCCTTGGTCGGCGGCGTTCAGGGCGGGCTTGCCGCCTCCTGCGTGCTGACCTGTATGATCTTTTCGTCGATCTCGGGTTCCTCCGTCGCAACCACCTTTGCCGTGGGCGCGATCCTGATCCCGGCCATGGTAAAGCACGGCTATCCGACCCCGGTCGCGGGCACGATTCAGGCGGCCTCGGCGGAGCTGGGCGTCATCCTGCCGCCTTCGATCCCGATGATCCTTTACGCGGTCTCCACTGAGACCTCTGTTACGCAGGTATTCATTGCCGGTATCGGACCGGGCATCCTGATCGCGGTTGCACTGATCGTGATGACGCAGATCTGGTGCCGCATGAAAGGCTACGGCAAAGAGGATGGAAATGACCGTCAGCCCTTCCTGAAATCCGCGGCAAGTGCCTTCTGGTCGCTGATGATGCCGGTGGTGATCGTGGGCGGCATCTATGGCGGGATCTTCACCCCGACCGAAGCCGCAGCCGTTGCCGTCTTCCTTGCGCTGGTGATCGGGCTTTTCATCTATCGCGAGCTGCGTTTCTCTGATTTGCCGAAAATCTTCCGCCAGTCGGTGGTCTCGACCGGCGCGGTCATGCTGATCATCGCGGCGGCGGGGCTGTTCTCGTTCCTCGTCTCGATGTCGGGCCTGCCGAAACTGGTTGGCGCCTGGGCCTCGGACAGTTTCGAGAGCTGGATCACCTTCCTGCTCTTCGTGAATCTGCTGTTGTTCGTGGTCGGCATGTTTGTCGAGACCTCGGCGGCGATCCTGGTGCTGGCGCCGATCCTTGCGCCGATCGCCATCGCTTACGGCGTCGACCCGGTGCATTTCGGCATGATCATGATCGTGAACCTTGCCATGGGGATGATCACGCCGCCGCTTGGGGTGAACCTCTTCGCTGCTGCATCGGTCGCGAAGATCCCGGTGCAGCGGATGTTCAAACCGCTGATCTGGCCGGTGACGACGATCATCCTGTCACTGATGCTCATCACCTATGTGCCACAGATATCGCTGTTCCTCCGCGATCTCTCACTGGCGCAATAGGTAACCCCGGCGGCGATCGGCGCTCCCCCGGTTGCCGCCACTTTCAGATACGAAGGCTGACCCATGATCCCTGTCGAGGAAATCCGATCTGTCGCGATCCGCGCGCTGACCAAAGGTGGTCTTTCGCCCGAGCACGCCGCAATCCAGCTGGAGCTGTTGCTTGATGCCGAAATGCGTGGCGTGCCATCGCATGGTCTTTTGCGACTGCCCCGCGTGATCGAGCGTGTCGCGAATGGCGTGACCAATCCGGCGACGCGCGGAGCGCAGTCCTGGCGCGGACAGGCGCTCCTGGATGTTGACGGCGAGCAGGGGCTCGGGCCAGTCGTGGCGCTTGCCGCGCTGGAGACGGCAACGGCGCGGGCGGCGGAGACCGGCTCCTGCGTGGTGGCGATCCGCAATTGCGACCATCTTGGCATGCTCGCCTTCTACGCCGAAAAGCTGGCCCGCGAAGGCAAGGTGCTTTTGGGCATGACCGTGTCTGAGGCGCTGGTGCATCCTTACGGCGGGCGTCATGCGATGATTGGCACCAATCCGATCACCATCGGCGTGCCGGCAGAGCCGCTGCCTTTTGTCTTCGACATGGCCACCAGCCTTGTCTCAATGGGCAAGATCCATGATCACGCCCATCGCGGCGCCCCGATCCCAGAGGGCTGGGCGCTCGATGCCGAGGGCAATCCGACCACCGACCCGAATGCCGCCAAACTTGGTGCGATTGCCCCTTTCGGCGGCGCGAAAGGCTACGGCCTGGGGCTGGCCTTCGAGGTGCTTGTATCCGCCCTGACCGGATCGGCGATCGGCACGGCTGTGAAAGGCACTCTCGATTCCACCGAGCCCTGCAACAAGGGCGATCTTTTCGTGGTGATGGAGCCTGCCTCGGGCTTCATGCCGCTGGTCTCGGGCTTTCTGGAAGAACTGCGCCAATCGGCGCCGGCCGATCCGGCACAGCCCGTCCGCATCCCCGGCGACCGTGCCACTGTCACCCGCGCGCACGCGGGCCGCGACGGGCTGAACGTCGCCTCCGAGGTCTGGCAACGCATCTGCGCACTGGCCTGAGAATTTCAACGATCCGCCCCTTTGCCGGGCAAAGAAGGAGTAGTTTCATGCGGTTCGATTATGGCGTCACCCGCGCCCCGCAGCGTCTGGTCTTCGGCCCCGGCCAGCGTGCCGCGCTTGGCCGGCTGGCCCGAGACCTTGGCACCCGCGCGCTGATCTGCACCGATGAGCGCCTCGGCGGGCTGCCACTGCTGGGCGAACTGGTGGCCGATCTTCAGGCAAATGGCGTCACGGTCGAGGTTTTTGCGGAAACCCAACCCGAGCTGCCGCTCGATGGCATCACCACCTGCGCCGACCGCTACAAGGATTTCGCGCCGGATATGGTGATCGGCTTTGGCGGTGGCAGCTGCCTTGACCTCGCGAAGCTTGTGAGCCTGCTCCTGACCTTCCCGGGCCCGCTGTCCGACTATTACGGCGAGTTCAAGATCCCTTGCCCGGTGCGCCCGATCATCGCGATCCCCACGACCGCCGGCACCGGATCCGAGGCTACCCCGGTCGCGGTTCTGGCTGATCCGGAACGCGTGATGAAGGTCGGCATCTCGTCACCCGAACTGATCCCGCATACCTCGATCTGCGACCCGGAACTGACGGTGACCTGCCCGAAGGGGCTGACCGCGATCTCGGGTGCCGATGCTCTGGCCCATGCGATTGAGGGCTTTGCCGCCGTCAGCCGCGCGGCGACGCCGGATCTGGCGGTGACCCGGGTTTTCGTTGGCAAGAACACGCTTTCCGATGTCTATGCGCTGCGGGCAATCAAGCTGATCTACGATCACCTGGAAACCGCCGTGAACCAGCCGGAGAATATCGAAGCGCGTTCGGCGGTGATGCTGGGATCCACCCTTGCCGGGCTGGCATTCGGCTCGGCCGGCACCGCTGCCGCCCATGCGATCCAATATCCGATCGGCGCGGAAACCCATACCGCGCATGGGCTTGGGGTCGGCGTGCTGCTGCCCTTCACCATGCGATTCAATGCGCCGGTGGCGGCGGGCGACTATGCTGAAATCGCGCGCGAGATCGGCGTGGCGACAGCTGCGGATGAGGATGCCAAAGCTTCTTACGCGCTGATCCAGGCGCTGTCGGGGCTGTTCGCCCGTATCGGCATGCCCGCCACCATCGACAAGATCGGTGTGACGGAGGCCAGCCTCGATTCCATCGCGACGCTGTCAATGAACGCAGCCCGCCTTGTGGAAAACAACCCCCGCCCGCTGTCGCCGCAGGCGATCCGTGAAATTCTCGACACTGCCATGGCGTCCGCCTGAGACCCTGAGGACCGTAAGATGACCAAAGAAAATACCTGGCCGACCGACCTTTTCATTGGCGGCAAATGGCGCGAAGGCGCCCGCCCGACCCGGATCGACGTGACCAACCCTTCCGACGGGTCGGTTCTGGGCTCGGTCGCCAATGCCTCGCCCGAAGACGCTATCGCCGCCGTTGACGCTGCCGCTGCCGCCGCTGCCGGCTGGGCCGCAACGCCCGCCCGCCAACGTGGCGAGATCCTCAGGAAATGCTGGGAGTTGATGGTGCGCGACGCCGAAGCGCTGGCCCGCCTCATCTCGCTGGAAAACGGCAAGGCACTGAAAGATGCGCGCGGCGAAGTGGCCTATGCCGCTGAATTCTTCCGCTGGTTCGCCGAAGAAGCCGTGCGCGGTCATGGCGATCTGGGGGTGGCGCCCTCCGGTGCGAACCGGATTCTTGTGCAATACCAGCCGATCGGCGTCTCTCTGCTGATCACGCCCTGGAACTTCCCTGCCGCGATGGCGACACGCAAGATCGCGCCTGCGCTGGCCGCTGGTTGTACCTGCGTGCTGAAACCCGCGACTGAGACGCCGCTGACCGCCTATGCCGTCGCTGCGATCCTCGCCGAGGCCGGCGTGCCGGATGGAGTGGTAAACGTGCTGACCACCTCGACCACCGGCCAGGTCGTGAACGCGATGCTGGATGATCCGCGTGTGCGCAAACTGTCCTTCACCGGCTCGACCGAAGTGGGCCGGGTGCTCTTGCGCAAGGCTGCCGATCAGGTGATCCATTCCTCGATGGAACTGGGCGGCAATGCGCCTTTCGTCGTCTTCGATGATGCCGATCTGGACGCGGCCATTGAGGGCGCCATGGTTGCCAAGATGCGTAATGGCGGCGAGGCCTGCACGGCAGCGAACCGCATCTATGTGCAGCGTGGCGTGGTCGGGGAATTCACCCGCCGCCTGACCGAACGCATGGCGGCCTTACGGGTTGGCCCGGGCGCGGCAGAGACCACCGATCTCGGCCCTCTGGTCAATGCGGCGGCGGTGAAAAAGGTTGGCGAACTGGTCGATGACGCGGTCGCCAAAGGCGCACGCGTGACCACCGGTGGCAAGGCGATTGAAGGCGAGGGCTATTTCTACCCGGCCACCGTTCTGGCTGACGTGCCTGACTCCGCCGATCTCGCCCGCGAAGAAATCTTCGGGCCGGTTGCGCCGATCTACACCTTCGACACCGAGGAAGAAGCGATCCGCCGCGCCAATGACACGGAATATGGCCTGGTGGCCTATGTCTATACGCAAGACCTCGCAAGGGGCCTGCGGGTATCAGAAAAGCTGGAGGCCGGGATGCTGGCGCTGAACCGGGGTCTGGTCTCTGACCCGGCAGCCCCGTTCGGCGGTGTCAAGCAAAGCGGGCTGGGACGCGAAGGCGCCCATCACGGGATGCTCGAATTCATGGAAGCCAAATATATCGCGACCAACTGGTAAGCGACGGGGATCTGAAACATGACCAACTACACGATTGCGACCATTGCCGGTGACGGAATCGGCCCCGAGATCACCGATGCCACGATCAGGGTGCTGAAAGCGGCGGTCGGAGAAAATATGCTTGATTTCCAGATGTTTGATGGTGGCGCTGGTCACTATGTCAAGACTGGCGATGTGCTGCCCGACGACACCTATGCCGCCTGCCGTTCGTCTGACGCAATCCTGCACGGCGCTGCCGGTCTGCCGGGTGTTGTCTATCCGGACGGGACAGAAGTCGGCAATGACCTTCACCTGCGGCTGCGGTTCCGGCTGGATCTTTACGCCAATGTGCGGCCGGTGAAACTGCTGCCGGGGGTGCTGTCACCGCTGCGCGCCTTTGAGGGCGGCGGGATTGATTATGTCATCATCCGCGAGAACACCGAGGGGCTTTACGCCAGCCGTGGCGCGGGTGTGGTCTTGCGCGATGAATTCGCATCGGACAGCCTTGTTGTCACCCGCAAAGGCACCGAGCGCGTGGCGAAATTCGCGTTTGAGCTGGCGAAAAAGCGAAATGGCGCACCGCGTGACGGCACGTCGCGGGTCACGGTCTGCGACAAGGCAAATATCCTGCGCACCTATGCCTTCTTCCGCAAGATCTGCGACGAGGTGCATCAGGGCTACCCGGACATCGGCATCGACTATGCCTATGCCGACGCGATCACCGTCCATATGGTCAAGCGCCCCGATTTCTATGACGTGATCGTGGCCGAGAATATGTTCGGCGATATCATCTCGGATCTCGGCGCCGCGACCGTTGGCGGCATGGGGATCTCGCCCTCGGGTGAAATCGGCGATGATTACGCGCTTTTCCAGGGCGCGCATGGGTCGGCCCCGGACATTGCCGGGCAGAATATCGCAAGCCCGGTCGCGAGCGTGCTGTCAGCGGTGATGATGCTGCGCTGGCTGGGCGACCGCAAAGGTGATGCGCGCCTGCTTGATGCCGGTAACCGGATCGAAAGCGCCGTTGGACGCGTGCTGGCGGCGGGCGAGACTGTGCCAACCGATCTGGGCGGTTCCGCGAAATGCACTGAAATGGCAGATGCGATCTGCCGCGCTCTGGCGTGAGGAGGGGTCTCATGGGCAATCTGAAAGTTGGAATTATCGGCGTCGGCCTGATGGGGCATGGCATCGCGAAAAACGTGGTTTCCAAGGGCTGGGCGCTTGGGTTCCTCGACCATCCGGGCAACCAGGACTGCAGCGACCTGATCGGCTTTGGCGCGGGCAGATTTGCCGACAAGCATGATCTGGTGGCGGCATCCGAGGTGGTCATCCTCTGCGTTTCCGGCACGCCCCAGGTCGAAGACGTGCTTCTGGGCGAGAACGGCATCCTGAAAACGGTGAAAAAGGGTACGATCATCATCGACTGCTCGACCGCGATCCCGAGTTCAACCGAGGCGATTGCCAAACAGGCCGAGGCCGCCGGCGCGCTCTTCATGGATGCCCCCATGACCCGCACGCCGCTGGAGGCCGAGGCCGGGCGCCTTAACCTGCTGGTCGGTGCGAATCCGGAGCTTTTCGCGCGGATCCGCCCGCTGCTGGAAACCTTTGCCGAGAACATCTTCCACGCAGGCGGTGCCGGTGCGGGCCATAAGCTGAAGTTGCTGCATAATTTCTGCTCGCTTGGCATGGTGACGCTGATCGGCGAAGCGGCGGCCTGTGCCGAGCGCGGCGGTATCTCGCCGGAGATCTTTACCGAAGTTCTGGCGAAAGGCGGCGGTTATGGCGCGGCTTTCGACCGGGTCAGCCCCTTCCTGCTTGAGGGCGACAACTCTAAAATGAAGTTCTTCATCTCGAACGCCCATAAGGATCTGAGCTATTATGTCCAGATGGCCGAAGACGTCTCTGCCGGTCACCAGACGGCAAGCGGGGTTTACGGGGCACTGCAAAGCCTGACGGACGGCGGCTTTGGCCAGGGCTTCCTGTCCGAAACCGCCCGCTATTTCGGCGACGTGGCGTCAAAGGGATGAGCCTCGCGGCACCTTGCTTATCTTCCGGCCTTCCGGCCCCTTTTGGGCGGAAGGTCGGGGGATCAGTCTTCTGGCCGTCCTCAGCGTCCGGTCGTTCAGCAAGGCGGTCTGTTTGGGGCGATGTTCTTATATCCCCCTGTGGCGATAGCCGTAACAGGGGGCAGAATGACCGCGAAAGTGACAATGTTACGCCCCGGGTACGTCTTGGGGTTCTGTCGCAAATGATGCCTCAGGCTGAGATCGGCGTCACGTTGGACAGACTTATGCAGCAAGGCTCGCTAAGGTCTGGAACGGCGTGGTGCCGTTAGCGGGACCTGGCCTTTGCGGATCATGTATGCGGTCTCGATGCCAGCGATGGTAGCGGCTGCCGGGCGAAACGCCCTGAAGCCCATCATCGGGTTGGTGATCCGCTTGATGAAGCGGTGGTCCTGCTCGAGGATGTTGTTCAGCTATTTGACCTGCCGTACCTCAATGACGCGCCCGTTGTCAGTGAATTTCAGAGAAACGTTCACTGCCTGCAAAGCTGCGAGATTGGCGCCGCTCTTGTCGAACGCGATCCGGTCGGGCGTACCATGAGCGGCGATCGCCTGCCTGAAGAAACGCCGGGCTGCGGCAAGGTCGCAGTGATTGGACAGCATTAAATCAAGGATTTGGCCGTCGCGATCCACAGCCCGGCAGAGATAGGTCCACTTGCCCTTCACCTTGATACAGGTCTCGTCCACGGGCCAGGAGGTGGCTCCGAGCGGTCCAGGACCGCGAAGTGGCAGAAGCCGCGATTTTCGCGTGGATTGCAAAGTAAAAGCCGGCTCATTTTCCGATCCTGAGCGCCTTCATGCGGTTATAAAGTGTTTTGCGGGAGATGCCGAGAAAGTTGGCGGTATCTCCCTTTCGGAATCGGTTGCGGCGCAGCGCATCCAGAAGCCATTCGGCTTCATCGGCAATCTGTGCCATGGCGGTAACTGGCGGAGCAGTTTCCGGCCCACCGATCAGCCCTGCCAACTCGGTCGCGCCGATCACATTGCCGCGCATCCTCGCCAATGCGCCTTCGGCCACGCGGCGCAATTCGCGGATATTGCCCGGCCAGGAATGGGAAAACAGCCGCCGCAGCCCGTCGGGCGAAATCTCGGGGCGCGGTCCTGGCGCATCGGGCGCGGTGAGATGCGCAAGGAACTGCCGCAGATAGGGCAGGATGTCCTCGGGCCGGTCGCGCAAAGGCGGGATCTCGATCAGCGCGGCGCGAAAGAGCCGCAAAGTCTCGCGGTCGAATTCGGCAGCCGATCCGCCGATCAGAATGGCGCGGCTGCGATCAGGGCCGGGATCGCTCATCTCTGCCCAGTCATGGATGATTTGCAGTGCCCTGGGCAGCAGATTTCCGGCATCGGGGAAGATCAGCGTCACGCCCTTGCGCCGCAACAGGGCCGCGCGCCGGTCCGCACGGCCGCGGCCCAGCAGCGCGGCTTCGGGATCGCGGTTCACCTCTTCGGCGGTGATCTGCAACAGCCCGCCCTCACGGCGACTGAGCGTGTGCAGGCTCCGCGCGATGTTGATCCGCCCGGAGCCCGGCTCGCCCAGAATCAGCACCGGCAGTTCCAGCCCCGCAAGCTGGCTTATCTGATCCACGGCGCGGGTCATGCTGTCGGAATGGCCAAAGATTCCTGTCAGACGGCGTATCTCGGTCAGGGTGCGGCTGCGGGAACTTTCGGCGGCACGCAGCGCCCCCACGGTTTTAAAGGCGGAGGTCGCCTCGATGATCGCGCGTTCCAATGGCATGCGGTCCAGCGTCGAGCCGCCGAGATAGCCATCCGCCTCGGAGCTTTGCCAGACGCGGAACATATCATCGGGGCTGATGATCGGCCCGCCTTCGACCAGGCACAAGATGTCAGAGTTGGTGCGCCGCAGCCGGCGGAACATGTGGCGGGCGCGGTCGGCGGCCTCGTCCAGAGTGAATTCCTGAGCCACATCGCGCATCCCGCCGGCATTCCAGCCGAAATTCAGGCAAATCATATCGGGGCCGACCTCGGCCATGGCCTCAAGCTCGGCGCGGGTCTTGACATAGGCGAGGGTGGCAAGCCCCGCCGCCTGCGCGGCGCGCATCAGGGCTATCTCGCGCGAGAACCCCATGCCGGCCTCTTCCAGCGCCTGACGGAACTGGCCGTCATGATGGATGACGGTGGGAAAATTGGCGATGCCGGCATAGCCCGCCTGATGCGTCCCGGCGGCAAGCCGGGCCAGATCCAGCCGGGGATCAAAGCCCGAGACGCCGCGCAGGACCGGTGCCGCCACCGTGCCAAGGATTTCGCGCTGCGCGAAATCATCGGTGAATTCATTGGCATCGGCCAGAGGCAGCATGGCCGCAACCGACGCCGCCCCCATCATGCGGTAGCGCCCGGCATTCAGCGCAAGGACGAAATCTGCACCGCCCTGAACGGCGGCCTGGGCGGCAAGACCCGCGCCGACCGCTGCGCCCACCAGCGGCTCGCCGGCCCCGAGGCGGCGCTCGGCACGGGCGATCAGAGCACGGCGGCTGTCACCCGGGATCATATGGCCGCCTCGACCAGCGAAACCACCCCTGCGCTGCGGGAGATCACCGCATCAAGCTCGCTGCCATAGCCCCGCGAGCGGAATACCAGAAGGGGAAGCTCCAGCCCCGCGCTCGCCTGCATTTCCTCGTCCAGCAGCCGGGCGGCCATGGCCCTGCTGCGCCAGTCGCGCAGAGCGATGCCGGGATGGAGCACGATCTGCGTGGCCCCCGCCTTTGCCATCAGCGCTCCATGGCCTGCCCCCCTGACCAGACCCAGGGTCCGAAAGCCGAGGGCGCTGAATTCTGCAATCATCGCTGCCTCGCGCGCAACGCCCAATCCGGCGCTGGCCACGGCGCGGGCGGTATCTCCGTCAAGGATCTGGCAACTTGGCCAGTTGATCACGGTGTCCATCCCCGCAGCGCGCAATGTGTCGGCGATGCGGCCAGGATTCAGGAACGGGTCCGACATCATCAGGGCGAGCGCCCCTGGCTGATCCTGCCCCCGTTTCTGGCCCGGTTCAGGTGTCCCGGCCCGGTTGCCGCAATAGCTGAGCGCAACGCCGTTCAGATCCGCCAGCGGCAGCAATGTCGCGATTTCTTCAAGGCCCGGCGGCAACAGAGCGAGGCCCGGACAGATTATGCTGCGCCAGCCCGCCGCTCCTGTCGCCTCGCTGGACAGCCGCCAGTCCTGTCGTGCTGCAGGCCCTTCGGGGCAAGGGAGCTCACCGGAGAGCATCATTCTGAACCTCATCTGCATGCCGGAATTTACCCGTTTTTACCCATAATTCCGCCAGAAGGCCACTACTCAGCCTCGCTGTCCCATGCAACCAATAGAAAGCCGCCGGGGAGAGGAGCCCTGCCGGCCTTTGTCCTGACTGCTGAAAAGAGACGTGCGGCGGCCCTGCCTTCCGCGCGTGGGGGAGAGTTTTGCCTTGGCCTGGTTTCTGACTGTCACGCTCAATGGGGTGACCCTTGCCGCGCTGTATTTCATCGTCGCTTGCGGCTTTTCGCTGATCTTTGGCCTGATGCGTACGGTGAACATGGCCCATGGCTCGCTCTATCTGATCGGGGCCTATGTCGGCTACGCGGTCTATGATCCGCTATATGCCAATGATGCGACATTCGCCTATGCCTGGTATCTGGCGATACTTGCCGGGATGGCGGCGGCGTCGCTGACCGGCGTGGTGATGCAGGTGGCCTTTCTTGGCTGGATGCAGGGCCAGGAGCTGCGCCAGGCGCTGGTGACCATTGGCCTCTCGATCATCATCGCCGATCAGATCCTGGCGCAATTCGGCGGCTCGCCCTTTCAGTTCTTTGCGCCGGATGCGCTGTTCGGGCCGGTGGTGCTGCCGGGTGTTGGGCGCTATCCGTTCTTCCGCCTGTTTCAGATCATGGCGGCGGTGGCGGTGGGGGTTGGCCTGTGGCTGATCCTGAACCGCACGAAGCTGGGGATCGTGGTGCGCGCGGGCGTTGATGACCGCGAGATGCTGGCGGCCTGCGGCATCAATGTGCCGGTCACCTCGGCACTGGTTTTCGCGCTTGGTGCGGCCCTCGCGGGCCTTGGCGGCGTGATCGGCGCCACGGCGCAGCCGGTCGCACTTGGGGTCGATACGCGGTTCCTTTTGTCCTCGCTGGTGGTGGTGATCGTAGGTGGTATGGGCTCGATCGGCGGCACAGCGATCGGCGCGCTGCTGATCGGGCTGGCTGAGCAATGGGGCCTGGCGCTGTTCCCGACCTGGTCGGTGATCCTGACCTTCGCAATCATGGTGGCGACACTGGCGATCCGGCCGCAGGGCATCATGGGAGCGGTGAAATGATCCGCGCTTTAAATCTGGCCACTGCGCTTTGCCTGCTGGCCGCGCCGCTGCTGCTGTCTGATTTCTGGCTGATGAATATCCTGGGGCGCACTCTGGTCTATGGCATCGTTGCGCTTTCGCTGACCTTTCTGGCCACCTATGGCGGTTTTGTCTCGCTGGCGCAGACGATGATTGCCGGGGTTGCGGGCTATGCTGTCGCGATCACTGTTCCCGAGGCCGTGCCGGCAAATGGCGCGCAGCTGCCCTATCTGCTGGCGATCCCGCTTGCGCTCATGGCCGCAAGCCTTGCCGGGCTTCTGGTAGGCCTGATCTCGATGCGCACCAATGACATCTACCTGCTTATGATCACGCTGGCACTGGCGGTGGGGGTCAGCCTGTTTGCCCAGGCCAATACCGCACTTCTGAACGGCTATGAGGGCATCCGCAATGTGCTGGGGCCCGAGGTTTTTGGCCTGCCCCTGCGCAATCCGCTGACCTTCTATCTGACTGCGCTGGCAATTGCGGTGGCCCTTTATCTGGCAGTGCTCTGGCTGGTGAAAACGCCGTTCGGGCTGGTCCTGCAGGGGCTGCGCAGCCATCCGCGCCGGGTCTCGGCGCTTGGCTTTGATGCCAGGCTGCATCGGGTGATGGCCTTTGCGGTGGCAGGCCTTATCGCGGGTGTCGGTGGCATCATGGTGACGATCTACAATATCGGCATCACGCCTGCCTCCATCGGCATGGGAGCGACCGTCAATATTCTGGTCATGTGCGTGATCGGCGGAATGCGCCATCCCGCAGGCGCCTTCATCGGGGCGCTGATCTTCACGCTGCTCGATACATTCGCGGCCTCTATTTATGATCGCGACCGTTTCAATACCCTGATTGGCATGGTTTTTCTGGGGATCGTCCTTCTGTCGCCCGATGGGGTGCCAGGCCTGATCCAAATCGCCGGCCGTCAGATCCGCAAACTGTTCCGGAGTGTTGAGGAGCACCCCGGCAACCAGGGATGAAGCACGCATGAGGGAGGAAAACATGCAAGCTGTCAAACAGAACCCGTTCCGACCAATGGTCGCAGCGATTGCCCTTCTCGCGGCCTTCGGCAGTCCGGCCTTTGCAGATGGCGATGTGATCCGTATAGGATCCGTTACCACGCTGGAGGGGCCATTCGCCACCGGCGGCCAGGATGCCTACCGCATGATGGAACTGGCCTTTGACGAGGTCGGCTGGGAGATCAACGGCAAGAAGATCGAATGGATCCGCGAAAGCTCTAACGCGCAGGCGGATGTGGCGCTTGCACGCGCGCGGAAGCTGATCGAACAGGATGGCGTCGATATCGTGATCGGGCCGCTTTCTGGCGCCGAAGGCATGGCGCTGCGCGACTATTCTAAAACCGTGCCGGGCAAAACCTTCGTCAATGGCTCGGCTGCGGCTGCGGATGCAACGCTGCGCGATGTGTCGGAGAATTTCTTCCGTTTCAACACCGAGGGCACCCAGTGGATGGCGGGCCTCGGCAGCCATGCCTATAACGAAAAGGGGATGCGCCATGTGACCATTGTCGCGGCGGACTATGCTTTCCCCTATGCGCAGGTCTTTGGCTTCATGCATGAATACTGTGCGGCAGGGGGCAAGGTCACCAAGCTTTGGTCGCCGCTGAACACCACCGATTTCGCGTCGATCATCACCTCGATCCCGGCGGATTCTGACGGACTTCTGGTGGTGCAGGGCGGTACGGATGCGCTGGCTTTCCTGACGGAATATGCCCAGAACGGCGGCGAGCTGCCAATCATGGGCGGCTCGATTACCGCCGATCAGACGCTCCTCTCTGCGCGCGGCCCGCATCAGCGGCTGATGGAGGGGATGGTTGCGGCCGGTCCGATCGCCGATGTGATCGATGATGAGGGCTGGAACGCTTTCGTCGCCACCTATCGCGAGAAATTCCCGGACGGGTTTGAAAGTCCCTCGATCCACGGGGTGAATTATTACACCAATACCAAAGCAGTGCTGCTCGCCCTGGAAGCGGTTGATGGCGATCTTTCAGGCGATCAGAAGGCCTTCCAGGAGGCACTGGCAAAGGTTGAATTCGTCAATCCGGTGGGGGCGAAGGTCTCGCTTGATGCCAACCGCCAGGCGATTTCCGACATCTTCCTGACCGAGATCATCAATGATGACGGCACCATGCGGACCAAAGCCTTCGGCAAGACCGAAGGGGTTTCGCAAAGCCTCGGGATGGAGACGGAAGCCTTCCTCGCCCTCGGGGCGCCATCGCGTGACAACCCTGATTGCGCGCCCTGATCCTTAACCGACACTGCCGGGCCGGGGGCATTTCCCTCGGCCCGGGCCACGACCTGTTTCCCATGAGGCCCTGATGACAGCCCCCCCGAACACCGCTGCACCACCCGCGCTTGATCTGCGCTCCGTCGGGCGCGCTTTTGGCAGCCTGAAGGCGGTGGCGGATGTGACGATTGCCATTGCAAAGGGCGAACGCCGCGCGATCCTTGGGCCGAACGGGGCCGGAAAAACAACGCTTTTCAATACTTTGCTGGGGGATTTCCCGCCGACCTCGGGCACGATTGCGCTTTTCGGTGAGGATATCACCCGGATGCGGCCTCAGCACCGGATCCGGCGCGGGATGGCGCGCACCTATCAGACCTCGCTTCTGTTTGACGGGCTGAGTGTCGAAGAAAACCTCTATCTCGCGGTACGCGGCATGCGGGCGAACCGGCTTTCCCTTATGCGCCCGCGCAAGGGCGACAGCGCGCTGGCCCAGGCGCGCGCCACGGCCGAGCGGATGCGGATCAGCCATCTGCTTGCCCGCGATGTCAGCGATCTGTCACATGGTCAGCGCCGCCAGGTCGAGATCGGCATGGCGCTGGCGACAGAGCCGAAGGTTCTGATGCTGGACGAGCCCGCCGCAGGGCTTTCCGCCGCCGAACGTCCCGAGCTGAACAGGATCCTCGCCAGCCTGCCGCGCGATCTGACGCTGGTGCTGATCGAGCATGACATGGATGTGGCGCTTAAAAATGCCGATATGGTCACGGTGATGAAGGATGGCCGCCTGGTCGCCGAAGACCTGCCCGATCGCATCTCTGACAATGCCGTGGTGCGCGAGATCTATCTGGGTGCGGGGCATCACTGATGGGCCTTTTGCATATCGAAAACCTACATGTCCATTTCGGCAAGGCCCATATTCTGCAGGGCGTCTCGTTGCAGCTGGGGGCCGCGCCCTTGTCGATTGTGGGGCGCAACGGCATGGGCAAGACCACGTTGTGCCAGGCAATTGCGGAGCTGGTTCCGGCGCAGAAAGGCGAGATCCGCCTGAATGGGCGGGCGCTTCGGGGGGCCGGGCCGACCACTGTCGCCCGCGCCGGAATCGCGTTGGTGCCGCAGGGGCGCAGGCTTTTTCGCTCGCTCACGGTGCAAGAACATCTGCGGCTGGTGGCACAGCCCGGGGCTCCAGCCTGGACCATCGAAAGGGTCTATGACACCTTCCCGCGCCTTGCCGAGCGCCGCCAGAACCACGGCAATCAGCTTTCGGGGGGTGAGGCGCAGATGGTCGCCATCGCACGCGCGCTTTTGATGAACCCGGCACTGGTCGTGATGGATGAGCCATCAGAGGGCCTTGCGCCGGTGATCGTTGACCATCTGATCCGGGTGCTGCGCCAGATTGCTGCGGAGGGCATGGGCGTCTTGCTGATCGAACAGGCACTGCATGTTGCCACCTCGGTTTCGGACCAGGTGGCGGTCATGGTGAACGGCCAGCTGACAGAGCCCATGGCCTCGTCAGTGTTGGCGAATGATCCGGCCGCGCAACAGCGCTGGCTGGGCGTGGGAGCATGATTTGACGGGTGAGATCGGGGAGGAGGAGCAGGGATGAAAACGGTTCTCGTGATCGGAACGATGGACACCAAGGCAGATGAGCTGCGGTTTGCGGCAGATCTGATCCGCGCGGCCGGTGTGCCGGTGCGGCTGGTCGATGTTTCAACCGCCGGAACGGTGACAGGCCCCGATGTGAGCGCGGCAGAGGTTGCCGCCCACCACCCCGGCGGACAGGCGGCGGTACTGGGGCTTGGCGACCGCGGGCAGGCGGTGTCGGGCATGGCGCTGGCGCTGTCACACTGGCTGCTGGCGCAAAAGGATATCGGCGGCGTGCTGGGGCTGGGCGGCTCGGGTAATACGGCGCTGGTGACCGAAGGGATGCGGGCGCTGCCGGTCACGCTGCCAAAGCTGATGGTCTCGACCGTCGCCTCCGGCAATGTCGCGCCCTATGTAGGGCCGACCGATATCGCGATGATGTATTCGGTGACCGACGTAGCGGGGCTGAACGCGATCTCGCGCCGGGTGATCGGCAATGCGGCCCATGCGCTGGCCGGGATGGTGAAATGGCCGGTGCCGCTTGCAGCGCAGGACCGGCCTGGGGTTGGCATGACCATGTTCGGCGTCACCACCACCTGTATCGACCAGCTGCGCGCAGAGCTTGCCGGCGAGGTCGAGCCCTATGTCTTCCATGCCACCGGCACCGGCGGCCAGTCGATGGAAAAGCTGGTTGAGGGGGGGCTTTTATCGGCAGCGCTGGATGTGACGGCAACCGAAGTGCCCGATCTGCTGATGGGCGGCGTCTTTCCCTGCACAGCTGACCGCTACCGTGTCTTTGCCCGCAGCCAGCGTCCCTGGATCGGCTCGGTCGGGGCGGTGGATATGGTGAATTTCGGGGCACTTGAAACGGTGCCGGAGAAATACCGCGACCGGAACCTCTATGTCCACAACACCCAGGTCACGCTAATGCGCACCACGGCGGACGAAAACCGCGCCATCGCGCGTTTCATCACAGATGCACTGAATACCTGCGAGGGCGAAGTGCGGCTTTTGCTGCCGCTGGGGGGCGTTTCCGCGATTGATGCGCCCGGCATGCCCTTCCACGACCCCACGGCAGATCAGGCGCTCTTTGATGAGATCCGCGCGACTTTCCGCCCCGGGCCAAAGCGCCACCTGATCGAGACAGACCACCATATCAACGCGCCCGCCTTCGCAGTGGAGCTTGCGCGTCACTACCGGGAGACCATCCAATGAGCAGAAGAAACGTGCCCGACCGCAAAGCCCTGATGGAGCGGTTCCAGGATATGGCTGCACGCCGTCAGCCGATCATAGGCGGTGGCGCTGGCACCGGCCTTTCAGCCAAATGCGAGGAAGAAGGCGGTATCGATCTGATCGTAATCTACAATTCCGGTCGCTACCGCATGGCGGGGCGCGGATCGCTTGCGGGCGTGCTGGCCTATGGCAATGCCAATGAGATCGTGCTGGATATGGCGCGCGAGGTGCTGCCCGTCACCCGCCACACGCCGGTTCTGGCCGGGGTGAACGGCACCGATCCCTTTCTGATCCTCGACCACCACCTTGACCAGCTGAAGGCGCTTGGCTTTTCCGGTGTCCAGAATTTCCCCACGGTCGGGTTGATCGACGGTGTCTTCCGCCAGAATCTCGAAGAGACCGGTATGAGCTTTTCGCTGGAGATCGACATGATCGCGGCGGCCCATGCCAAGGATCTGCTGACCACACCCTATGTTTTTTCCGCCGATGAGGCCGCAGCTATGACCCGCGCCGGGGCCGATATCATCGTGCCGCATATGGGGCTGACGACCGGCGGCTCGATCGGAGCCGAGACCGCGCGCACGCTGGATGATTGTGTGCGCGACATCACCGAATGGTCCGAAGCAGCGCGGGCGGTGCGCAAGGATGTGCTGGTTCTTTGCCATGGCGGGCCGATTTCCTCGCCCTCGGATGCGGAATATGTGCTGCGCAACGCGCCGGACATTAACGGCTTTTACGGCGCCAGCTCGATGGAGCGGCTGCCGGCCGAACTGGCGCTTGTCGATCAGACGCGGCGCTTCAAATCGCTTACCTTCTGAACTGACCCAAAGACGAGGGAGATTGCCATGGCGCGTGCCTTTGCCAGCCGGATCATCACCGCACCCGTCGGGGCGGTCTGGAATGTCGTTCGCGATTTCAACGGGTTGCCGAAGTGGCATCCTGCAATCCGCGACAGCGAAATCGAGGGCGGTGCCCCCGCCGATCAGGTCGGGGCGATCCGGGCCTTCCATCTTCAGGACGGAGCGCTGGTACGCGAGCGGCTTTTGTCGCTTGACGACAGCCGTTACAGCTTCAGCTACAATTTCGAGACCCCGGCCTTCCCTGTCAGCAATTACCGCGCCGGAATCGATCTGATCCCGGTCACGAAAACCGGCGGAACCTATGTGCAGTGGTGGGCCGAATTCGACGAGGCACCGGATGATCAGGGAAAATATGTCGATATCATATCGGCGGCGGTCTTTTCCGCCGGACTGGAGGCGCTTGCAGAATTCGTGAAGGATCTGCCGGCAGTCGATGAGCAGCTCTGGCAGGGCTGGCGCCCGGCAAAGGTCTTTGTCTCGACCCCGATGGCGGTTGCGGTGGACCGTGTCTGGCAGACCATGCGCGATTTTGCCGGAATGGATGGCTGGCACCCCGATATCCGCTCGATGGCAATGCTGCAGGGCGCTCCATCGGATCGGGTTTCGGCTGTGCGTGACTTTCAGTTCGGAGCGGGGCAGCTGCATGAGCAGCTCACGCTTTTGTCCGATACCGACCGCGCCTTCCGCTATCGGATCCTCAAAAGCCCGCAGCCCTGGATGAATTATCACGCGGGCGCGCGGCTCTGGCCTGTCACCGCCGACAACAGCACGCTGGCGGTCTGGACCGCGGATTGGGTAGCATCTCCCAATGACGATGTAACGCTGATCCCGCTGGTGCATGACCATGTGTTCCAGCTTGCGCTGGATACGCTGGAGGCAAAGTTGCAGGCGGGATGATGGCCAGTCAGTTCAGACTGTGAGGTCCTGTTGACAAAAGGGATTCCGTTGGCGGGGATCCGCAGCGGGGCACAGCTTCCGAGCAGCGACATCGCAGCTGTGCAGCTTGTCCGTCATAACAGCCTGCTCATTCACCGGTCTCCTTGCGGAGCCTGGAGGATTCTCAAAGCGCATGATCAATGGGTTCTGACCCAAAACCGGGCAGCCCGGTTTCGGCATCAAACGCGAGGCTGAACCGCCGAAATCACAAAGAGAACGCGCGCCTTACCCTGGCCGCATCATATGATTACGGGCGTGCCGCCTTCCTTCAGGCAGCGCAGCGCAAAACTTGACCGGGAATGTCGGATCCCTGGGACACGGTATAGCCGTTTGCGCAGAAATTCCTCATAGCCGCGCGTGCCATTTACCGCGACCCGGATCATGTAGTCGTATTCTCCGGTGACCAGCCAGACCTCCAGCACCTCGGGCATGCCGGCCATCTGGCGGCCGAAATTCTCCAATACTGCATCGTCATGCCGATCCAGCGTGACCTCGATCAAAACCGTGTCGGGCACTCCAAGCCGCGCCCGGTCAATGGTCGCCGTATAACCGCGGATATAGCCTTCTGTTTCCAGCCGGCGCGTGCGCTGCCAGCAGGGGCTGGCCGAAAGTCCCACCTTTTCCGCCAGCTGACTGTTGGTCAGCCTGCCATCGCGGCTGAGTTCCAGCAGAATGCGCCGGTCAATCGCATCCAATCCCCTGTCAGAACTATCTGCTGACATATTACACCTGCGCAAAAGTATCTTCTGTATTTTTACATAAATCATAGAAGATCGAAAGGATATTTTTCTGACCCGCCGCTACCCTTTCACCGGGAGGCCCGCCGATCCGTCGCAACAGACGCCTTGTTGCGAGGGCTGGGCCAGGGGGGGGAAAAGCATGTACTTTGCCAGTTTCGCGACAGAAACACCGCTCGATCATGTGCCCCGTGCGCTGGACGAGCTGGCACGGGCCGGGCTTGGCTTCGGGAGGCTTGAGGTCACCGGGAACGGGGCGGCAAGTCAGGTCCGCATCGGCTTTTTCGCCGGGGGCACCATTTCGCCGGAAACCTATCTGGAACGGCTGCGCCGGATGCCCGGCGTCTCGGTTCTGACGGGCGGAGCGGATGCGCAAGGCGAAGCCGGGCTTGCAGATCGGGGAGGCCTGGCATGACCCGCGCCGGGGCATCAATGCCGCTGCAGCTGAAATTCGCGGCCCCTCCCGTGCGCCCGGGCGCCGCACCGGATTTCTCGGGCTTTGTGGTGCCCGGGGCCGGCGAGACGCGACGCCCCCCTTCCGACAGCCCGGCAAGCGATATGCGCGATCTGGCTTTTGGCCTGATCCGGGTGCTGGATGATGACGGGAATGCAGTCGGCCCCTGGGCCGATGCCCTGCCCTGTGACGATGTAACCCTGCTGGCGGGGCTGCGCGATATGCTGAAGCTGCGCGCCTATGATGCAAGGATGCTGCTGGCGCAGCGCCAGCAAAAGACCAGCTTTTACATGCAGCATCTCGGCGAAGAGGCGGTGTCCTGTGCCTTTCAGCGCGCATTGCGGCCGGGCGACATGAATTTCCCCACCTATCGCCAGGCCGGATTGCTGATTGCAGGCGATTATCCGGTCAGAACCATGATGTGCCAGGTCTATGGCAATGACGGCGACCCGGTGCGCGGACGCCAGCTGCCGGTGTTCTATTCCTCGAAGGCGCACGGCTTTTTCTCGATCTCCGGCAATCTTGGCACGCAATATATCCAGGCCGTGGGCTGGGCGATGGGATCGGCGCTGTCGGGGGACGACAAGATCGCAGCCGCCTGGATCGGCGACGGTTCTACCGCGGAAAGCGATTTCCATGCCGCACTGGTCTTTGCCTCGGGCTATCGGGCGCCGGTGATCCTCAATATCGTGAACAATCAATGGGCGATTTCGACCTGGCAGGGTGTGGCGCGCGGCGATGCAGATACGTTTGCGGCGCGCGGTCACGGCTTTGGGCTGCCCGCGCTGCGGGTCGATGGCAACGATTATCTGGCGGTGCTGGCAGCAGCGCATTGGGCAGCCGGGCGCGCCCGCGCCAATCTGGGTGCGACCGTGATCGAATATGTCACCTATCGCGCAGCGGGGCATTCCACCTCGGATGACCCATCGGCCTACCGCCCCACGGATGAAGGCGACTGCTGGCCGCTTGGTGATCCGGTCGCCCGGCTGAAACGGCATCTCATCGCCAAAGGCCTGTGGTCAGAGGAACGCCATACCCAGGCCGAGGCAGAAATCCTGGCCGAAGTCATCGCCGCACAGAAAGAGGCCGAAGCGATTGGCACCCTGCATTCCGGCAATCGGCCCAGCCCGGCAGAGATGTTCCAGGATGTCTATGCCGAAATGCCGCCGCATCTGCGGCGGCAGCGCCAGCAGGCGGGGTTCTGAGCCATGACAGCCACCCTTTCCCCACCCCCGGCTGCAAAGACCACGACCATGACAATGATCGAAGCGATCCGCGATGCGCTGGATGTGGCTTTGACCGATGATCCCGCTGTCACCGTCTTTGGCGAGGATGTCGGCTATTTCGGTGGCGTGTTCCGCTGCACTGCCGGGCTTCAGGCGCGCCATGGCACCGACCGCTGTTTCGACACTCCGATTTCCGAGCTGGGCATTGTCGGGGCCGCCATCGGCATGGCCAGCTATGGCCGCAAACCGGTGGTCGAGATCCAGTTCGCCGATTACATGTACCCCGCCTATGATCAGATCGTATCCGAGGCGGCGCGGCTGCGCTATCGCACGGCGGGGGAATTCACCTGCCCGATGGTGGTGCGGATGCCGACCGGTGGCGGCATTTTCGGGGCTCAGACCCATAGCCAAAGCCCCGAGGCACTGTTCACCCATGTCACCGGGCTGAAAACCGTGATGCCCTCGAACCCCTTTGACGCAAAGGGGCTTTTGCTCAGCGCGATCGACGATCCCGATCCGGTGATCTTTCTGGAGCCGAAACGGCTCTATAATGGCCCGTTTGACGGGTATCACGACCGCCCCGTCACGCCCTGGCGCAGGCATCCGCTGGGCGAGGTGCCGCAGGGGCGCTACCACGTGCCGCTTGGTCAGGCCGCTATCCGCCGCGAAGGCCGGGCGCTCAGTGTCCTGACCTATGGGACCATGGTCCATGTCGCACTTGCTGCGGTGGCTGAGGCCGGGATCGATGCCGAGGTGATCGACCTGCGCAGCCTGCTGCCGCTGGATCTGGAAACCATCACGGCATCGGTGCGCAAGACCCGGCGCTGCCTTGTCCTGCACGAGGCCACCCTGACCTCGGGTTTCGGGGCCGAGCTGGCGGCGCTGATCCAGGCGGAATGTTTCTGGCATCTCGAAGCCCCGGTCGAACGGGTGGCGGGCTGGGATACGCCTTATCCCCATACCAATGAATGGGATTACTTTCCCGGACCGGCGCGGGTGGCCGCGGCCTGTCGCCGCGTGATGGAGCAAGGCTGATGGGCATTCACAGCATCCGTGTCCCCGATATCGGCGAAGGCATCGCTGAAACCGAAATCGCCGAATGGCTGGTTTCGCCCGGTGACCTGGTGGCCGAGGATCAGCCGGTCGCTGCCGTAATGACCGACAAGGCCACGGTCGAGATCCCCTCGCCGGTGGCGGGGCGGGTGATAGCGCTTGCGGCCGAGACCGGCACGATCCTTGCTGTCGGGGCCGAACTGATACGGCTTGAGGTAGATGGGCCTGGCAGCGCCCCCCTGCCCGCGGATCTCCTGTCCTCTGACCCGCTTGCCCCGGAAACCGTCGCCCCTGTGGCAGACACTTCCGCCACAGTCGCATCCGTGGTCCAGGCATCTGATCCGGTGAAACCTGTCGCCATTCCGGCAAAGGCAGCGCAGCCTGCGACGGGCGCTGTCCTCGCCGCGCCTTCGGTGCGGGCCTTCGCGCGCGAACGCGGCATCGACCTGCGGCTTCTCACCGGCTCCGGTCCCGAAGGCCGCATCCTGCGCGAGGATATCGAGCGGTTCGATCCTTTCGCAAGCCGGCACGGGCCACGCCCGGATCTCTCGGTCACGGAAAGCCGGGTGATCGGGCTGCGCCGACGCATCTCGCAGCGGATGGAGGAGGCAAACCGCATCCCCCATATCACCATCATCGAAGAGATCGATGTCTCGGCGCTTGAGACCCTGCGCCAGAGCCTCAACACTAGGGCAAAGAACAGACCCGGCGTGGCGAAGCTGACGCTTCTGCCCTTTCTCATCCGCGCGCTGGTGATTGCGGTCGCCGATCAGCCGGTGATGAACGCGCATCATCTGGCCGATGAAGGCATCCTGCGCCGTTTCGGCGGGCTTCATGCGGGCATTGCAACCCAGACCGAAGCGGGGCTGGTGGTGCCGGTTCTGCGCCATGCCGAAACGCTTGATCTGACCGGGATCGCGTCAGAAATCGCCCGTCTGGCAGAGGCCGCCCGCGATGGCCGCGCCAGCCGCGAAGAACTTTCCGGCTCAAGCATCACCATCAGCTCGCTGGGTGCCCTTGGGGCCATCGCAACGACGCCGATCCTGAATGCGCCCGAAGTTGCCATTATCGGCGTCAACCGTATGGCGATCCGCCCCTTCTGGAACGGATCGGGTTTCGAGCCACGCCGGATGATGAATATCTCATGCAGCTTCGATCACCGCATCATCGACGGCCATGATGCCGCGCTTTTCGTGCAGCACCTGAAAGAGCTGCTGGAAACCCCCGCTCTTTTGTTTCTTGAGGCCATGAGATGAACGAAATCACCTGTCGGCTGCTGATCATCGGCGGTGGGCCCGGCGGTTATGTCTGCGCGTTGCGCGCCGCGCAGCTGGGCATCGATACGGTGCTGGTCGAAGAAGCTGCGGCAGGGGGGACCTGCCTCAATATCGGCTGCATCCCGTCAAAGGCGCTGATCCATGTCGCGGGAGAGTTCCATCGGATCAAAAGCCTGTCACGCCGGAGCTTTGCCGGGCTGAGCGCGACAGGTGCCGCTTTCGATATGGGTGAGGCGCTTGAATGGAAAGACGGTGTGGTGCGCCAGCTTTCCCAGGGGGTGGTCACGCTGTTGCGCAAGGCAAAGGTCAGGCTGGTGACCGGCCATGCCGAACTGCGCGACGGCAAAACGGCAGTGGTGACAACGCCAGATGGCATGTTGCAGATCAGGGCGGAAACCCTGGTCATTGCCACTGGTTCTGCGCCGGCTGAACTGGCCGCCCTGCCCTTTGGCGGCGCCATCCTCTCTTCAGCCGCGGCGCTTGCCCTGACCAGCCTGCCCGCAAGTCTGGCGGTGGTTGGGGGCGGCTATATCGGGCTGGAACTCGGCATGGCTTTCGCAAAGCTGGGCGTGCAGGTCACTGTGGCCGAGGCGGGGCCGCGCCTCCTGCCGGTCTGGGACCGGGATCTGACGGCGCCGCTGCATGCCGCGCTGGACCGGCTGGGCGTTACCGTGCTGACCGGGGCCCGCGCCGGATCCCATGCCGACGGTGTTCTGCACCTGACCGATGGCAGCGGGCCGCGTGAAGTCACTGCAGAAAAGGTGCTGGTCACCATCGGCAGACGTCCGCGCAGCCGCGAGGCCGGGATCCCCGGGCTTGATCTGGCCCGTGACGGGGATTTCATCCGGGTCGATGCCGATTGCCGCACCTCGATGGCAGGCGTCTTTGCCATCGGGGATGTGACCGGCAACCCGATGCTGGCGCATCGCGCCATGGCGCAGGGCGAAAGGGTTGCCCGCCTGATCGCAGGCGAACGTCATCCGACCGATCACCGCGCCATGCCGGCGATCTGCTTCACCGATCCCGAAATCGTCTCGGTCGGGCTTTTGCCCGAAGAGGCCGCAGCGCGCGGCGCGGTTAAAATCGCCATTTTCCCCTTTGCTGCCAATGGCAAAGCCCTGACCGAAGCACAGTCCGACGGCTTTGTCCGGGTCATCGCCGACCCGCAGGGCCGCGAGATCCTCGGCATCCAGGCAACCGGCGCAGGCGTGGCGGAACTCGCCGGGGAATTCGCGCTTGCCATCGAGATGGGCGCAACCCTTGCCGATATCGCCGCCACCATCCACGCCCATCCAAGCCGGGGCGAGGCCTTTCATGAGGCCGGCCTGCGCGCGCTCGGCCAGCCTTTGCATCTGTGAGGATATCGACATGGATTTCGCCTTAAGCGAAGAACAACAGGCGATTTTCGACATGGCCCGTGACCTCGGCACGGCCGAGATCGCCCCCCATGCCCGCGCCTGGGAAACCGCGGGCACCATCCCCCGCACGCTTTGGCCAAAGCTCGCGGCACTCGGGCTTGGGGGGCTTTGTGTCGGGCCGGACCATGGCGGAAGCGGGCTCACCCGGCTTGACGCCACTCTGGTTTTCGAGGGGCTGGCCATGGCCTGCCCCTCGGTCGCGGCCTTTCTGTCGATCCATAATATGTGTGCCGCAATGGTGGACCGATTTGGCAGCCCCGCATTGCGGGCGCGCATCCTGCCCGAGGCCTGCCGCATGGACCGGGTGCTCTCTTACTGCCTGACAGAACCCGGCTCGGGCTCGGATGCGGCGGCCCTGCGCACAAGGGCCGAGCGCGACGGTACCGGCTGGCGGCTCACCGGCAGCAAGGCCTTCATTTCGGGGGGCGGCTATTCCGATGCCTATATTGTCATGGCCCGCAGCGGCGCGGCGGGGCCGCGCGGCATTTCGGCCTTTGTGGTCGAGGCGGATGCGCCGGGCCTGTCCTTTGGTCCGCCCGAAGACAAGATGGGCTGGCGCGCGCAACCGACCTGCGCCGTCCATCTGGATGCGGTCCGGGTCGAAGCGGGCGATCTTCTTGGGGAAGAAGGCGGCGGCTTTGCCCAGGCCATGGCCGGGCTGGATGGCGGAAGGCTGAACATTGCCGCCACCGCGCTTGGCGGCGCGCAGGCCGCCTTTGACGCGACGCTCGCCTATATGGCCGAACGCGAGGCCTTCGGCCAGGCGCTGGACCGTTTTCAGGCATTGCAGTTCCGGCTGGCCGAAATGGAGACCCGCCTGCAATCGGCCAGGACCTTCCTGCGTCAGGCAGCCTGGCTGCTGGACCGGAATGCGCCCGATGCCACCAAGCACTGCGCTATGGCGAAACTCAGCGTCACCGACACCGCCTTTGATGTGGCGAACCAATGCCTGCAACTTCATGGGGGCTACGGCTATCTGGCAGATTACGGCATCGAAAAGATCCTGCGTGACCTCAGGGTGCACCAGATCCTTGAGGGTACGAATGAGATCATGCGCCTGATCGTGGCCCGCAGTCTGGTTGCGGCATGACCGGGGTTCTGATCCGGCGCGAAGGCCGTGCCGGACGCATCACGCTGAACCGGCCCGAAGCGCTGAATGCGCTGCGCCATGACATGTGCCTTTCGATCGAAACGGCGCTTCGCACCTGGGCTTGCGCGCCGGATATCGCGCTGGTCATCATCGATGGGGCCGGGGACAAAGCTTTTTGTGCCGGAGGCGATATCGTCTCGATCTATCAGGCGGGCATCCTGGGCGAAGACGACGGCGCGCAGGCTTTCTGGCGCGATGAATACCGGCTGAATGCGCTGATCGCAGATTACCCCAAACCCTATCTGGCGCTGATGGATGGAGTGGTCATGGGCGGCGGCGTCGGTCTTTCGGCGCATGGCTCGCAGCGCGTGGTCACAGAACGGACACTCTTTGCCATGCCCGAATGTGCGATCGGCCTGATCCCCGATGCAGGCGGCAGTCATCTTCTGGCGCGGATGCCGGGGCGGACAGGGGAATATGCCGGTCTGACAGGGGCACGGCTGGCGGCGGCCGATTGCCTCTGGGCCGGGCTGGCCGATCACTATGTACCCTCCGGGATGCTGCCCGCGCTGATCGCGCAGCTTTGCGAAACCGGCGCGGCAGAGACGGTTGCCACTTTCGCAGGCGCAGCCCCGGCCTCTGACCTCATGGCGATGCAGGCGGAAATCGACACGCTTTTTGCCGCACCCGATCTGCCCGAAATCCTGACGGCGCTGCGTGCATCAGACAGCGATTTCGCCCGGGCCACGCTGGAAACCATCGGGCGCGGCGCGCCGCTTGCCCTCTTGCTTGCGCTGCAGACAATCCGCGCGGCACGGGCAGGCGGGGGACTGAAGGTTGCACTCAGGACTGAGTATCGCGTCACCAGCCGGGCCGTGCGCGAAGGTGAATTCATCGAGGGCATTCGCGCCGCTCTGATAGACCGCGACCGCCAGCCCCGCTGGCGCTATCCCACATCCGACGCGGTGCCGAAGGCGCTTCTGGACCGAATGTCCCTGCCCGCCCCCGGCGGCGATCTGGTGCTGTCCACCGACCCAATCCAACAGGAGATCCCATGAAGATCGGTTTCATCGGCCTTGGCAATATGGGCGGCCCCATGGCCGCGCGGCTCGTTGGGGCGGGGCATGAGCTGTGGGGCTTTGACCCGGCCGCCCCCTTGCCCGAGGGTGCCCGACGGGCGGAAAGTGCCGGTGCCGCAGCCGTCGGAGCAGAGGTGGTGATCACCATGCTGCCAAATGGTGCCATCCTGCGGGCGGTCGCGGATGAGGTGATCCCCGCCATGCGGCCAGGAGCAATATTCTGTGACTGTTCGACGGTCGATGTCGAAAGCGCCCGTATGGTGGCCGCAGCGGCGACGGCGGCAGGGCTTGGTGCCCTTGATGCCCCGGTCTCAGGCGGCATTGCAGGCGCGGCAGCGGGTACGCTGACCTTCATGGCGGGCGGAGAGACAGCGGATTTTGCCGCGCTGCAGCCGCTTTTCGCTGTGATGGGGCAAAAATCGGTGCGTTGCGGCACGGCAGGCGCAGGCCAGGCCGCCAAGATTTGCAACAATATGATCCTTGGCGTGACAATGATCGCCACCTGCGAGGCCTTTGCCCTTGCCGACAAGCTGGGGCTTGACCGGGCGCGGCTGTTCGATGTGGCCTCCACCTCTTCCGGTTCCAGCTGGTCACTGAACGCCTATTGCCCGGCGCCGGGTGTGGGCCCCCGGTCCCCCGCCGACAATAACTACAGTCCGGGTTTTGCCGCCGAACTGATGCTCAAGGATCTGCTCCTGTCGCAAGAGGCCGCCGCCGCCGCCGATGCCGATACGCCGATGGGGCAGCTGGCGGCGGGGCTTTACCGGCAATTCGTCGAGGAAGAAAACGGGCGGGGTCGTGACTTCTCGGCCATGCTGCCGCGTTTCGAAAAAAGGGGTCGGGCATGACACAGGAGACGATCCTCACCGAAACCCATGGCAGGGTGCGGCTGATCCGCCTGAACCGGCCCGGCGCGCTGAACGCCCTTAACCGTCAACTCAGCCATGACATCATAAGAGCCGCTGTCGAGGCCGAGGCCGATCCCGCCATTGGCTGCATCGTGCTGACCGGATCCGAGCGGGCCTTTGCCGCAGGGGCGGATATCGCCGAAATGGCCGGGATGAGCGCAGGCGATATGGCCGCGCAGGACTGGTTCGGCGAATGGGATGCCTTTACACGGCTGAAAAAACCCCGGCTGGCCGCCGTCAACGGCTATGCGCTAGGCGGCGGGTGCGAGCTCATGATGATGTGCGATTTCGCCATTGCCGGCGCGGGCGCGAAGTTCGGCCAGCCCGAAATCCGGCTGGGCGTGATCGCAGGGATTGGCGGCACGCAAAGGATGACCCGGCTGATTGGCCGGGCGCTTGCAATGGACATGCATCTGACGGGCCGGATGATGGATGCGCCCGAAGCGCTGCGCGCGGGTCTGATCGCCCGCGTTGTGCCCGATGGCGAAGTGCTGCCCGCAACACTTTCTGCCGCAGCAATGATCGCCAGCCATTCGGCACCGGCCCTGCGCCTTGCACGCGAAGCTGTCGCCCGCGCCGAAGAGCTGAGCCTTGCCGAAGGGGTGCTGTTCGAACGCCGCATCTTCCACAGCCTGTTCGGCAGCCCCGATCAGCAGGAAGGAATGCGCGCCTTTCTGGAAAAGCGCGCGCCCGCTTTCAAAAGCAACTGACGGCAGTCAGCGCAAGGGCGGCCACCTCCCCCTGATCGCGACACTTTCGCTTCAGCCACCCATATCATGGCCCGGAGTTCCGGACGCTGTCGGACAGCTGCCTGTTTCGACACAGCGACCGGCTCTGACCCCACCTGCCTGCTGCGATGGCTGCCGGGCGGCTCCTGGCCGAATGCCTGTCAGGCAGGAACCGTTGACGCCGTAAAGCCTGCACAGCGCTGAACAGGCCGGGCATGGGTCATTCTGCGCCTCTGAACGGGTAGAAGTTCTGCGCCCACACTTTCCAGTTTGGAAATAATTCTCCAAATTAGAAAATTTATGTTGCTCAATGACCAATTTTCCATAAGGCTCACCTGATGCAGCCTGGCCCAAGACCGGGCGCTTCAGGGAAGGGTCTCGGGCTGTGCTGTCCGTTTCGGCGATAAACAAATCCTTTGGGGGTGTGCATGCGCTTGCCGGTGCAGCCCTTGAATGTTCTCGCGGCGAGGTCGTCGGTCTGATCGGACCCAATGGGGCCGGCAAGTCGACACTGGTCAATGTGATCAGCGGCTTTCTTGTCCCTGATGCGGGGCAGGTCAGGCTGGAGGGGGTCTTGTTACAGGGCCGCTCGCCGCAGCAGATTTCGGCCAGCGGCATTGCCCGCACCTTTCAGAATCTGCGGATTTTCCGTGACCTGACTGTGCGGCAGAATATCGAGGTTGCCGCGTTGCGGGCAGGCCAGCTGCATCCCGGGCGCGCGCCG
Source organism: Rhodobacter sp. 24-YEA-8 (assembly GCF_900105075.1). NCBI lineage: Bacteria > Pseudomonadati > Pseudomonadota > Alphaproteobacteria > Rhodobacterales > Rhodobacter > Rhodobacter sp. 24-YEA-8. The sequence goes on along the minus strand of NZ_FNSK01000004.1, from coordinate 188,345 downwards.
GTGATGCGACTGGATGACCTGCTGGAAATGTTCGGCCTCGCAGATCGCGCCGACGAACCTGCCGGGGATCTGCCTTATGGCACACGGCGCTGGATGGAGATGGCCCGCGCTATGGCGACCGGCCCGCGCATCCTGCTGCTTGACGAGCCGGCAGCGGGGCTGAACGACGAGGAAACCGAAAGGCTGCACCAGGTTATTACGCTTTTGCGGGACAAAAGCGGCATCGGTGTCGTCGTGATCGATCACGACCTGACATTCATCAACAATGTCTGCAACCGGCTCTTTGTGATGGACCAGGGCAGGCTGATCGCCAGTGGAACCCCTGCGGACGTCTGGCGCGATCCGACAGTGATAGAGGTCTATGTAGGGCCCGGAAACAGGGCTGACACAAAATCAGCCGTCGAACAGGGAGGATAAAAGATGAAAACGATGAAACATACTGGCCTTGGCCTTGCACTGACGCTTGCATTCCCCGCAGCCGCGCTGGCCGATGATCTGCGCATCGGCATTGCTGCATCCCTGACCGGGGCCTATGCGCCCTATGCCGAGGTGGAAGGCGCGCGCTGCATGGCTGATACGCTGAACGCTGCGGGCAAGGGCCCGAAGATCGAGCTGATGGTTGAAGATACCCGCTCTGACCCGCAGCTTTCTGTGACCATCGCGCAGAAATTCCTTGATCGTGGTGCCCAGGTCGTGACCGGCATCCCCTTCCCGGATTCGCTGATCCCGATTGCCCAGGTCGCCCAGGCCAGCGGTGCGACTGTCTTTTCGGCGCCGAACACCCAGGTCGAAATGCAGATGGCAGGGTTCGAGAATTTCATCGCGGGCGCGGTGCCTGACCCGGTCAATGCCGCCGCCACCGCCGAGGCGGCCTGGGCGGCAGGCGCGCGCAATGTCGTCTTGCTCAAATCGGCGGATGCCGGATCCTGGTCGGATATGCTGCCCGAATGGTTCGGTCAGAGCTTTGAACATCACGGCGGCAAGGTGGTGGGCCGTCTGAGCCACAGCATCGGCACAAGTGACTGGTCGCCGCAGATCGCGCAGATCCGCGCCATGGATCCCGCCCCCGATGCGGTGATGATTTCCTCGGTCCTGCCCGATGTCGGAATCCTGATCCGTCAGCTGCGCGCGAATGGCTTCGACGGGCTGGTGATCGGGTCCGACGGCTTTGACGACCCGTCGCTGGAAGGCGCGGTCGATGATGCTGCCACGCTGGAAAAGGTGATCTTCGCAACCCATGGCCCGACCGGCACCGGCGGACGGATCGATGAATTCCTGGCCGATTGCAAGGCACGCGGCTTTGCGGTTCAGGGCATCTTTGACGCGCTTGGCGCCGATATGGTGCTCGAAACCCATGCGGCCGCAATGCATGCCGGTTCCGTCGACCCCGTGGCCATTCGCGAGGCGTTGCGGGCCGAAGGCGGCAATCCGGGCATCACTGCCGAGGTGATCTCTTATGCCGAAAATGGCGGCGCGCCGGTCAAGACGGTGCCGGTCATCGGCTTTCGCGATGGCAAGCGCGTTGTGCTGCAGGACAGCATCCCGACTTTCGTGCCGGACTGGCGTTAAGCGATGAATTCGATGCTGCGGCTGGAACAGGTCTCGGTCCGCTACGGGCCGGTTCGTGCGGTCACCGATCTTGATCTGAGGGCCGGAGAGGGCGAGGTGATTGCCCTGCTCGGCCCCAATGGCGCGGGCAAAAGTTCGACCATCGGGGCGATCAATGGCCTTGTTCCTGCCAGCGGCCGAATAAGCCTCGGCGGCCGGGATATCTCATCCCTTGCGGTCGAGGCCCGGATCGCAGGCGGCATCGCAGTGGCGCCCGAGGGGCGGCGCATTTTCGTCAATCTGACCGTGGCGGAGAACCTCCGCCTCGGGGCGGCTTTGCGCCGCGACCCGGCGGGGATCCGTGCCGATACCGAACGCTATCTCGCGCTTTTCCCGGTGCTGGGAGAGCGGAGCAACCAGCCCGCGGGCACGCTTTCAGGCGGCGAGCAGCAGATGCTGGCGATTGCCCGCGCGATGATGTCGCGGCCAAAGGTGCTTTTGCTTGACGAGCCGTCGCTGGGCCTTGCGCCGATGATCGTCACCCGGATTTTCGATTTTATCGGCCAGCTGAAATCCGAAGGGCTGACAGTGATCCTTGTCGAACAGAACGCAGCTCAGGCAATGCGCGTTGCCGATCAGGTCTGTGTACTTGTCTCGGGCAGGATCAGCTATCGCGGCACTCCGGCGGATCTGGCGGGCACGGATGTGATGAAACTCTATCTTGGCGGGGCCGCGTGATGGAATACCTGGTCCAGCAAGTGCTGAATGCCCTCGCCTTTGGCGCGGAATATGCGCTGATCGCGCTTGGGCTCGCGGTGGTGTTTTCCATCATGGGACTGGTGAATTTCGCCCATGGCGAGGTGATCGCGGCCGCCGCCTATTCGGTGCTGCTTTTCGCCGGGCTGGGACTTGCTGCCCCCTTGCTGGTGATTGGCCTTGCGATCGGAGCGGCGGTCATAGTCTCGGTTATGCTGGAGCGTGTGGCCTTTCGCCCGGTCCGAAATGCGCCGGTGACAACCGGGCTGCTGACGGCCTTTGGCGTCAGTATCGTGCTGCAGAACCTCTTTCAGCTGCTGGTCTCACCCCGGCCTCAGGCCTTTCCCGCGCTGAACGGGCTGAACATGACCTGGCATATCGGGCCATGGGCGGTCTCATCCCTGCAGGTGATGGAACTGGCCGCGGCACTTCTGGCAATGCTGGCGCTTGGGCTTTTCCTCGGGCGCTCGCCTCTGGGCATCGCGATGCGGGCGGCGTCGCGGGATTTTTCGACGGTGCGGCTGATGGGTATCCGCGCCAATCGGGTTGTGGCGGCGGCTTTCGTGATCTCGGGCGCATTGGCGGGAATCGCCTGCGTTTTCATCCTGGCACGACGCGGCGGCGTGACCCCGGATATGGGCTTTTCGCTGGTGCTGAAGGCCTTCGTCGCCTGCGTGATCGGGGGCTTTGGCTCACTTTTCGGCGCAGCGGCGGGCGGGATGATCCTTGGCTTCATCGAAGTCGGCCTGCTGGTTCTGCTGCCACAGGAGATGGGCGGGCTGAAAGAAGCGCTGACCTATGTGATCGTCACGCTGATCCTGATCTACCGCCCTGAGGGCTTGTTCGGATCACGGCGCGAACTGGGCGACAAGGAGTTCTGAACATGGCTTCCATACCGACCCACAGCGCGCAAGCAAGCGCCCGAAAGCGCCCGACATGGTGGGCCAAAGCCCTGACCGGCGGCGCCATGACCGCATTGCCGGTGGTGGCAATCGGTCTTGCCATTCTGCTGCTGGCGCCGGGCTGGGTGCAGCATCTGGCCGCCATGGCGCTGATCAATCTGATCATTGTGGTGGGCTTGCAGGTCTATTCCGGCAATTCCGGTATCGTCCATCTCGGGCACAGCGCCTTTGTCGGCATGGGTGCATATGGCATCGCCATCCTGACAACGCCGCTGGCGATGAAAAAACTCTCGATCCCGAATGCGCCTTTCGGTCTTTCCACGGTCGAGCTGCACTGGCTGCCCGGCGCGGTGCTTGCGCTCCTGGTGGTGCTGGTGATCGCCTGGGCCACGGGGCGGGTGATCTCGCGGATTTCCGGAATTGCGGCGACGATTGTCAGCCTTGCCTTTCTGATCGTGGTTCATGCCGTCTTCCTGCACTGGCCGGCACTCTTCAAAGGCAATCAGGCTTTCTTCGGCATCCCGCAGCTGGTGGGGTTGCCGGGGATCCTGCTGGCGGCTGTACTGGTGATCCTGGTGGCGCGGCTGTTTCGGGAAAGCCCCGGCGGGTTGCAGCTGCGCGCCGCCGCACAGGATCAGCTGGCCGCCGATTCCATCGCGATTGACAGCCGGGCGTTGCGACGGCGGGCCTGGATCATGTCGGCGCTGATCTGCGGCTTTGCGGGCATTCTCTTCGCGCTGTTCAGCGGCACGATCAGCCCGCGCCTTTTCTACTTCCAGCAGGTCATGCTGACCCTTGCCATGCTGATCCTTGGGGGCATGGGCAGCGTCTCTGGTGCGGTCGCGGGCGCGGTGATCCTTTCCGTGATGCTGGAACTGATCCGCACCGTCGAATCCGGCATCACCATCGGAAACTATACCACACCGACCTTGCTGGGCCTGTCGGGCGTCGCCCTTGGAGGTGTGATCGTCCTTTGCATGGCCCTGCGCCCCCAGGGCCTGCTTGGCCACCGGGAAACAGATGATTTCGTGGCGAAATGGCGCAAAGCGCCGCGCACACGCGACGAATAACAGGAGGAACTGAAATGCAACTTGCCGAACAGGCGCTGGCCTGGGCATCCGACTATGAGGCGCAGTATAAAAAGCTGAAGGCCGCGGGCGTCACCTTTTTGCAAAGCCATATGGTCGATATGGCGGGCGGGTTTCGCTCGAAGATCTCCCCCCTGAAACTCTCGGCTTCGGGCGATGCGCTGAATGGCATCCTCTATTGCATTTCACATGGCGACGGCCAGCCGATCGGCGACACAGCCTTTGCCTCGGCGATGGCTTCGGATGAAAACGGCTATCCCAATATCCAGGCAATGGCCGATCCCGGCAGCATCCGCCACCATGGCTGGCGACCAGATACGGCCTCGATCATCATGAACGGCTATATGCTCGACGGCTCGCCCTGCCCCGTGGACCCGCGCCATGTGCTGCAGGCAGCGGATAACCGGCTGCGGGCACTTGGCTATGAGGCGAAGGTGGCGCTGGAATATGAATTCGGCATCTTCCATGCCGATCACGCCCTGATGCAGCAGGGGCGCTACCGCGAATTGCAGCCATGGGGACATTCTCTGGTCAATTATGACCTGGTGCGCAGCGGTGACTACCAGGATCTGGTCACCGAATTCATGCGCCGGATGGAAATGATGGGTATCGGCGTCGCCTCATTCGTCACCGAATATGGCTATGGCATGTATGAATTCGCGCTGACACCCAAGCCGGCCGTCGAGGCGGCGGATGATGCGATGCGCGCGAAACTGCATCTGCGCGAGCTTTGCGCCGAGCGCGGGCTTGTCGCCACCTTCATGACCCGTTTCCAGCCGCCGGGCAAAGAAAGTGCCTGCGGCGCGCATCACCATATCAGCCTCTGGCAGGATGAGGTGCCGGTGCTGGCGGCGGGGGTAAACGCGCTCTCGCCCGTCGGGCAGCATTTCCTTGGCGGGATGCTGAACCATTTGCGGGACACCCATGTGATGTTCCGCCCGACCCTGAATTCCTATCGCCGCTTTGACCAGGGCGCATGGTCGCCGACCGATGTGTCCTGGGGCTATGAGAACCGCACGGCGGCAATCCGTACCATCACCACGCCGACCCCGGGGGCCTGCCGTTTCGAACATCGCGTGCCTGGTGCAGACATCAACCCCTATCTGACGCTTGCGGCGATCCTCGCAGCAGGAGCCGACGGAATCGCGCAACAGACGGAACCGCTGCCGGCCTCGCCCGGGATGCCGCGTGATGCCCGACCCCTGCAACCAAACCTTGGCGCGGCGGTGGCAGATTTCGCAGCTTCTGATTTCTGCCGTGCGGCCTTTGGCGATCAGTTTGTCGACCACTATGCCGACAGCCGCCGCAATGAGATCGCGGCCTATGAGACCTGGGCCTCGCAGCGCATCACCGATTTCGAATGGCAGCGCTACTTCGTCTGACGGAAAGAAAAACGGCCCGGTCATCATGAACGGGCCGTATCTCCGGGCGGATAAGCCGGTATCAGATCCCGCTCAGCGCCATGAAACGGCGCAGCAGCGCCGGACCTTCGGGCGTATCGGCAATGGTTTCATCCAGCTGATCAGGGTCAATGCCCAGGGCGGCATGTTCTTCCCGCATTCCCTCCAGCAGCAGGCGCATCATCCCGGCCGAGAGTTCGGGATGGAATTGCACCCCCCAGGCACGCGGGCCATGGCGCAGCACCTGATGCGCGTCCATCGGGCTGTACCCAAGCGCCACCGATCCGGGCGGCGGGGTCAGCACCGTCTGGTAGTGATGTTCCTGAAAGCAGCTGCCATCGGGAATTTCGCCAAACAGCGGATCATCCCCGGGCGCCCGCAGCGTGATGGGAAGCGAGCCGGTCTCAAGCCCGGCGGGATTTGGACCGACCTCACCGCCAAGCGCATGGGCAAGCAACTGATGACCAAAGCAAACGCCCAGCAAAGGCTGGCCCAAAGCTGCGACTTCGCGCAGCCAGGCGGCGCTGCGCAACATCCAGGGCGCCTCTTCGGTGACCATGGCGGCAGCGCCGGTTACCAGAACGCCCGCATGACGGCCCGGCTCCGGCAAAGGCTGATCAAGATAGATGTCAACCACCTCGACCTGATCCGGCGTGAGGCCAGCCGCTGTGATGAACGTATCTTCGGTATCCCCGTAACGGCGGGTAAAAACCTCGGAATAGGGAGCCAGTGTCCCCGCTTTCAGAATGAGAAGCCGCTGCATTCAGGCATTGCCTTCGTCGTTTGATGCGGAACCGGGCGGATCAGGCAGCAGCGCCGGTCCAAGGCCAGGCGGCAGAGCAGGGCGCACGGAATTGGACATGAACATCACCGCAGGCGCCTCGCCGGAATTGACATAACCATGTTCCATCTCGCCATCGAACAGAATGCTGTCGCCGGTTTCCAGCAACAGCGGTTCATAATGCTGGGTATGGAGCAAAAGACTGCCCGAAAGGATCTGAAGGAATTCCTCGCCTGCATGTGAACGCCAGCCGCCGGTTTCCTCAAGCGAACGACCGGTGACAGTGACATTCCAGAAGAGATTGCTCTTGTCGCGAAAATCGCTGCTGAGCACCTCGAAAATCATGCCCCGCGTCTCATGCCGGGTGCCCGTCCCCGCCCGCACGACCGAACGTCGCGCAAGCGGTCGCGCCGCCGGCGAGGCCAGAAACGAAGTTACCGGCACATGCAGCACACCTGCAATGCGCAGTGCAAGATCGACCGAGATGCGCTGCTTGCCATTTTCAAGCTTCGAGAGCTGTGACACGGCCAGCCCTGATCTTTCGCTGAGTTCTTTCAGCGAGAGCTTCAGCTGTTTGCGGGTCTTGCGGATCGCACCGCCCAGATCGCCCGCGCCACCTTCCTCCGGGAGCATTTCGTTTCCTTCTGTGATAGCGGCTATACCATGTCCATTGTTATATAGGCACTGTGGGCCTGGCTGTCAGCCGGTCGTTACACTCCGGCTTTTGCCCTGAAAACCCGCAAGCTCCAGCGCATCCGTCAGGATCTCGGCCAGCAGCGGTGCAATGAGCGCCGCGCGTTCGGTCCCGAACAGGCTGTTGTTGATCTCCAGATAGAAGCACGGCAATCCGCGCCGCAACCCATGGGCATCAAGGCTGTAAGCATCGACCTTGTTCCAGTCATAGGGCGCATTGTCCCCGATTCGAAAGCCCCGCCCCGGTCCAAGACGCTGCAGCCCGTCGAGAGCGGCACGCGTGAAGGGCGTGTCCTCGCGCCACAGGATGCCAATATCCACCGCCCGTTCCTCGCCGGCCATGACAGGGGTGAAGGAATGAACCGAAACCACCGCCCGCCGTCCGTCGACAAGCTGGCGGATCGCGCGCTCGACCGGATGCACCGCAATCGCGCGGCGCAGTGAACGCTCTTCCGGGCTGATCCGCTGGTTGCCGGGCACCGGAATGCCGCCCAGATCGGGGCGCATATGATCCCAGTCATTGGCGAAACGGTTGTAATCGGTGAATATCCGCGAATAGCGCGTCAGCACTGCCGGGGCGCCGAGCCGTTGCGACAGATCGCGCGTCAGCCCGTCCACCCCGGGATCCCAGGCGTAATGGGTGGAAAGGAAAGCCGGATCCAGCCCCAGATTTGCCCAGGGTGCGGGGATCTCTGCCCCCGCATGTTCGCACAGCAGCAGAAGTGGCGATATTTCGGTCTCCCGCAGCACCTCGACCGAGGCGGCTGCAAGCGTTTCGACCAGCCTGGCGTTCAGCTGCATGATCAGTCCAGGGTCCGCACGTGGAAAGATTTCGCGGCGGTCGTCTCAATCAGGCCGACGCGGCCATTGGTACGGCCAAGACCGGAATCCTTCACGCCGCCCCAGGGCAGGTAAAGATCGGCATGATCACAACGGTTCAGATAGACCGTGCCCGCCTCGACCTCATCCAGAAGCGCCAGACCGCGTTCGGTATCCGAGGTCCAGATGCTCGCGGCCAGCCCGTAAGCGGAATCGTTCATCAGCGCGATGGCTTCGTCATCGCCCGATACCGTCTGGATACAGGCCACGGGCCCGAACAGTTCGTCGCGCATGATCGACATGGAATGATCCAGACCCGCCAGCACCATCGCCGGAACATATGCCGCGCCGCCCATATCTCCGGTGACGCTCAGGAGGGTCCGCCCGCCCGCCGCCACCGCCGCTGCGATCTGGCCGCGGATCCGCTCTGCCGCCGCCATGCTGACCACCGGCCCCAGCATCGCCTTGTCACTGACCGGGTGACCGATGGTCCATTTCGTGGCCTCGGCCAGCAGGGCCTCGGTAAAGCGCGCCTCGATCCGCTGATCGACATAGATACGCTCGACCGAACAGCAGCTTTGCCCTGCATTCGAGAAACAGCCCTCGGCAATGTCACCGACGATACGGTCGATGTCGGCATCGGCGCGGATATAGGTCGGATCCTTGCCGCCCAGTTCCAGATGCACGCTGGTCATGGTGCCACCCGCCGCCGCGTGAACCCGTTTGCCCCCTGCAACCGAGCCGATGAAATTCACCGCCTGGAAGCGGCCTGCCGCGATCAGGGCTTCCGCGTCCTGGTGTGACAGATGCAGCGACTGGAAGGCCCCCGCCATGCCGCCCGCCGCCAGCCATGCCTCTTCGGCCAGTTCACCGATCTGCGGCACCTGGGGCGAGTGCTTCAGGATCACCACATTCCCGGCCAGCAGCGGCTGGCTGACCAGATAGCCCAGCATCGCGGTCGGGTAATTCCATGCGCAGATCGAAAGATGAAGCCCGCTGGCCACCGGGCGGGTAAATCGCTGAATGCCGCTTTCAGACTGGAACTCGGTATCCGCCAGCGTGCCGGAGGCCGCCACCGTCAGCAATTCCCCGATCAGTGCAAGGCGCGGCGTCTCATCCGCCTGCCACAGCGGGCGCCCGATCCCCCAGGTCACCGCCTCAGCCAGCTGGCCTGCGCGCGCCTTCATCTCTTCGCCAAAGCGAAGAAGGATCGCACCACGTTCAGCAAGCGGCACCCGCCGCCATGCCTTGCGCGCGGCTTCCGCTGCGATCATCCGCTCTGCAATTTCGCCCGCACGGGCATAGGGGCGCTGCAGATAAACCGATCCATCGACCGGAGAGACCACGGCGAAGCCATCCTGAGACATGTCAGACCCTGTTGAGTTTCCAAATTTTCGCAATCCAATCGTAAAATTTCTATTTTAGCAACTTTTTTCTATTTCAGCTTGATTTTCATTTCAAACGGCTTCAGGCTCGATCCAATCAAGGAATGAAGGCCCAGATAACGGCCTCCGGGAGTTACAGAATGATCACTTACGACTTTACCGGGCGACATGCTGTCGTCACCGGGGCCGGTGGAGGCATGGGCGAAGCCATCGCGCGTTCGCTGCTGGAGGCGGGCGCTGCGGTGACGGCGATTGATCTCAAGCCGCAGCCCGAAAGCCTTGCCAGGCATGAGGGACGGTTGACCTATTATACCGGCGATCTGGCCGATCCGGCCTTTATCTCGGACACGATCACCCGTGCAGGCGAGGCGCATGGCGGCATCGATTACCTGGCCAATGTGGCCGGGGTTCTCTGGTTCGGGCGCGACAGATCCGTGCTTGAGATGGATATGGCTGTCTGGGATCAGGTCTTTGCCATCAACCTGACCGCCCCTGCTCTGACCGCACGCGCGGCAGTGCCGTTCATGCGCAAGACCGGGCGCGGCGGGGCGATGGTGCATTTCTCGACCATCCAGTGGTATCGCGGCGACCCCAATCCGCAGGACGCCTATCAGGCGTCGAAAGCCGGGCTCTGCGCATTGTCGAAATCGCTGGCAATGCAGCTGGCGGCGGAAGGCATCCGCTCGAATGCGATTTGTCCGGGCATGACGGTCACGCCGCTCCAGGCCCGCTGGGATAATGATGAAACCCTGGCGGCGGTTGCGGCCTATGCCCCCCTTGGCCGGATCGGCACCCCGCAGGATATGGCCAATGCCGCGCTTTTCCTTCTGTCGGATGCCGCAGGCTATATCACCGGCACCGAGCTGCCGGTCGATGGCGGCCTGCTGATGCGGATGTGAACAGAGCCTCTGGCGGGGAGGCAGACGCCCCCAGCCAGAGAACCGTCAACAGGGGAGGGTCCGATGGCCTGTTTCGATCATCCGGAATTCGACGACCATGAATCGATCGTTTTCTGCGCCGATGCCAGGACTGGCCTGCGCGCCATTATCGCAATCCATGACACAACCCTCGGCCCTGCGCTTGGAGGGTGCCGGGTGCGCGCCTATGAAAGTGATGCGGCGGCACTGCGTGATGTGCTGCGGCTCTCGCGCGGCATGTCTTACAAGAACGCTCTTGCCGGATTGCCGCTTGGCGGTGGCAAGGCGGTGCTGATCGCCGATCCGCAAAACGGCAAGACGCCGGAGCGGCTGGCCTCTTTCGGCGATCAGGTCGACCGCCTGGGCGGGGCATATATCACGGCCGAGGATTCCAACAGTACCCCCGCCGATATGGAAATCATCGCGACACGGACCGCACATGTGCGCAATCTTGGTTTTGGTGCGGGCGACAGTCCCTCGCCGGTAACGGCCCTTGGCACCTGGCTTGGCATTCAGTCGGGGCTGGAATTTGCCGGGGTTCCGCTTTCAGATGCGGTGATCTCGGTCGAGGGGCTGGGGGCGGTCGGCATGGACCTGCTGCACCACCTCGCCGAAGGCGGAGCAAGGCTCGTCGTCTCGGATATCGACAAGGCAAAGACCGAAGAGGCCTGTCGCCGCTTTGGTGCGAGCACGGTTCCTGCCGGTACGGGCCATATGGTCGAAGCAGCGGTTTTCGCCCCTTGCGCGATGGGAGCCGGGCTGAATGCCCGCACCATCCCGCAAATCCGCGCCCGTGTCATCGCGGGGGCCGCGAACAACCAGCTTGAGACCCCGGCCGATGGTCAGCGCCTGAAGGATCAGGGCATCATCTATTGCCCCGATTATGTGGTGAATGCCGGGGGGGTCCTGGGCATCCCGCTCCAGGGTGAGACGGTCGGCATGGAAGAACGCAAGCGTCGCGCAGCGATCATCCGTGGCACGACGCTGGAGGTTCTGGAACGGGCCGCGCGCGAGAATATCGCGCCCCATATCGCCGCTGATCGCATGGCACAGGAAATCATCCTGAACGCGCGCCGCTGAATGCCATGCGACCCGAAGGCCGGGGCACATAAGAAAGAGGAACGATCCGCCGGCTGGCACAGGGATCTGACCCTGAACGGGAACTGCCACCCGGGGCACATGTCTGCCAGCTCGCTACCCACAGGAGGAATGCCATGCCGCTTCACGGATATTTTGAGAACTGGACGCTGCGGGCGGGTGATACTGCCCGGCTGGCCATCAGTACAGAACAGCCAGAAGTGCGGGCAAAACTCGTCCGCTTTGTCGGCGGGCCCGGGGCGCGGGATGAAAGGGCCCTTCGTGTCGAGGATTACGCGGCCCATCTGGAAAGAACCCTTCCCGGTCGTGTGCAGGATACCGCAGTCGGCTCATGGGCGGAATTGCCACTGACCGGGGGGCTCCCGTCTGACCTTACGGTCCATTGCTGGATCTGGCCTGCCGCCCCTGATCGCGAAACGCCACAAACCATCTGGAGCCTGGGCGATTTCCGGCTGGAACTTGTTGCAGGTCGGTTGCAGGTGACCGGACGCGACGGATCGGTTTCCTCGTCGCTGCGCCTGACCGCGAAACGCTGGTACTCGGTGGCCGTGCGGGTCGCAGGCAACGATATCGTGATGGATCTGCGCCAGTCAAAAGGCTTTACCACAGCCGCACCCGTCCAGGTCAGCGGAAAGGCCGGGGGTGAGTTGAACGGCCCGGCGTTGATGCTCTCGGCGGCGGGGCATCATGCGAATGGGGCACCTGTGCAGCCCTTCAATGGCAAGGTCGATCTGCCACGCCTTTATGCAGGAGCACTGAGTGATCCCGGCCTGGCTCTGGCCGGGCGTGGCGATCTGCCGGGGGAGCGCCCGCTGGCCGCCTGGGCTCTCGGCCCCGATCACGATGCCGGTTGGGGAACGGTGCGGATCGCCGCACTGCATGGACAGGCCGCTGCGGGTCGCATCTTCAACGGCGCCGAAAAGGCCGTCACCGGCCGCAACTGGAACGGCGAGACGGAATCCTGTCTTGACCGACCGGATCAGTATCAGGCGCTGCAGTTCCATGACGATGATGTCGAGGATGCGGGCTGGGACTATGATCTGGACTTCACCTTGCCGGCCGATCTGCGCAGCGGTGTCTATGCCGTGCAGCTTGATGACGGCAAAGAGCGCGTCGAAGTGCCATTTTTCCTCGCCGCCGCCGCTGGAGAGCGCGCGCCGGTCCTGTTCCTCGTGCCGACGAATACCTACCTCGCTTATGGCAATGACCGGCTGGCGACGCTGGACCTGTCATTCGCGATGGAGCATCAGCTCGATGTCGATCCCGAAATACGTGAGGTTCTGTCGGATCCGCGATTTGGCCGCTCGGTCTATGACACCCACGGCGACGGCACCCCCGCGCGCTATGCAAGTGCGCGGCGGTCGCTCGTGACATCCCGACCCACCGCCCGCAGCTGGCTGACCGACAGCTACCGCCACTTCGCCACCGATCTTTATTATATCGAATGGCTGGAACAGGCTGGCATTCCCTATCACGTCGCCACTGATGAACTGCTTGAGATTGAAGGCCGCACGCTTCTCGACAGGTATTCGGTTGTGGTGACCGGCTCGCATCCTGAATACTGGGAAAGCGGCGCGCTTCATGCGCTGCAATCCTGGCTCGGCGGCCAGGGCAGGATGATCTATCTCGGCGGCAACGGCTTCTACTGGGTCACCACCCGTTTCCCCGACCGTCCCTGGGTGATGGAGATCCGCCGCGACAATGGATCGACCCGCAGCTGGGATGCACCATTCGGGGAAAGGCGCCATGCCTCTACGGCCGAACTGGGCGGGATCTGGCGCCTGCGTGGCCGGGCACCGAATATGATTGCCGGGATCGGTTTTGCCGCCGAAGGCTGGGGCCGCGCCGCCGCCTTCAAACGGCTGCCGGCGTCCTACGAAGGAGAGGGAAGTCGTTTCTTTGTCGGGATCGAAGAAGAGATCATCGGCGATCAGGGCTATATCCTTGGCGGCGCGGTGGCCGATGAGGTTGACCGCTTCGATCTGAACCAGGGCAGCCCTGCCCATGCCGAGATCCTTGCCACTTCGACCCCGCTCGGGCGCGAATACCAGCTGGTGATCGAGGACACGACGCTGACCTCCCCCAATCAGGACGGTGTGCACCGCCCTGACATGGTGCGGGCCGATATCGTCTATTTCCGTACCGAAGGTGGTGGCGAGGTGTTGTCAGCAGGTTCCATCGCCTGCATCGGCGCGGTGGCCTGGAACGGTTTTGACAATCCGCTGGCCCGGATGCTCACCAATGTGCTGCGCGACTTCGCCGGGCCAGGCAAAGGCTGATGGCTGACCAAGGGGGGCGGATCGATCCGCCCCCCTTAAACCGAACCCGCCGCAACCCAAAACGAGGCTGCGGGGCAAAATAACAAGAAACGACCCCAACAGCGCTTTTGGAGGACCCTTCCCCATGCCAAGACAGCTCCTTTTTGCCATTTCTCTGCTCGCCCTGTCTGCCGGGCTCTCAGTTACCCCTGCCAGGGCCGAAACCGCGTCACCACATGGCGTGGCAGCGGTTGAACTGGTGGAAATATCCCTCCTGCGCGAGACCACCGCCAATGCCTGCGCGGGTGGCAAGACCTATACCATCGCCTATAGCCATTCCGTCTCTGAAGCGGCCTTCGTGAGGCGTCTGCGTGGTTTTGCCGATGCGCGGGCGGCAGAGTTGGGCTGCGTCGAAGTGATGCATGACAATACCCAGGCCAACAATCTCGAGGCGCAGATCAATGCGGTTCAGGGCTGGATCACCATTGGCGTGGACGCCATCATCGTTACACCGATTGACGAGAATGCGCTGAAGCCGCTGCAAGCTCAGGCACAGCAAAAGGGGATCAGATGGCTGACCTATGTCAGCCCGATGGCAGGGGCCGATGGCTTTGTCGGCTTTGACCATGCCCAGTCGGGGCAACTGATCGCCCAGGCCGCAATCGACTGGACCAAAGCCAATGGCATCACCGATGCGAAAGCGCTGGTCACCACACTGACCGGCCTGCCCTCTGTCGCGCCGCGCTGGACCGAGGTGGAACGCCGCTTTGCCGAAGCCGGCATCACCATTGTCGCGATGCAGGATTCCGCTGACCAGGCCTCTGGCCTGACGATCGCCGAGGCCGTCCTGCGCCAGCACCCCGATCTCAACATCATCATCGGGCTGAATGATGATGCCGCCCTTGGCGCCAACCGTGCCATCGTGATGGCCGGCAAGGACCCCGCGGGGCTTTTCGTCGGGGGCCAGGACGGATCTTATGAAGCGCTGGTCGAGATCGACAAGGGCGGCAGCTACCGCGCCAGTTCAGCGCTGATGGTCAGCGATCTTGGACAGAACATCGTCAATCTGGCGCTGAATGCGATCAATGCCAGCGGGCCGAGCTTTGCCTATACGCCGACGGTTCTGGCCAGCAAGGCCGATCAGGAACTGTTGGATCAGCTGCTGGCGAATTTCACTGACTGAGCAGCACGACCCTCTTTGCCAGCCCGGCCCGGGCAGGGCTGGTGCATCCGCCAACAGGACAGAACCGATGACCGATATGATCGAGATCCGCGATCTGCGGAAATCCTATGGCGCGAATGACGTGCTGAAGGGGCTCAGCCTGACGTTCCGGCGCGGCGAGATTCACGCCTTTCTCGGCGCAAATGGGGCAGGAAAATCCACCTTTCTGGGATGTCTGTCCGGCGCGGTCAGGCCTGGCTCGGGCAGCATCACCATCGCGGGCCGCCTCAACCACGCTCTGACACCCATGGAAGCGCGAAACCAGGGGATTGCGATCATATACCAGCATTTCCAGGTCATTGAGGGACTGACGGTTGCAGATAACATCTTTCTCGGCGCCGAAATCAAATCTCTGGGCCGGGTGCAGACAAAAGAGCAGAACCGGCAAGCAGCAAAGCTGCTGGCCCGGCTGGGCGTCAGCCTTGACCCGCAAGCGCGGCTCGAAACGCTAAGTGTCGGTGAACGGCAATTGGTCGAGATTGCCCGCGCCCTGCATCTTGAACCCGAGGCGCTGATCCTTGACGAACCAACGGCTGCCCTTTCGACCCGCGAGATGGAGGCCTTGCACCGGGTGGTGCGCCATCTCGCCCATGTCGAGAATCTGGCGGTCATCTATGTCACGCATCTTATCGATGAAATTGCCCTCATTGCGGATGTGGTCTCGATCCTGCGCGATGGTCGCGTGATCTGGACCCGCTCCGCTTCCGAAGCCTCACACAGCGCCATCACACAGGCAATCGCGCCGGATCTGGCCACGGCCACGACCCGGGTTTCGGCCCGGCGGGCAAAGGCCCCGGTTGTTCTGGACCTGCAGGATTACCGATCAGACTATACCGGCCCGGTGACTTTGCAATTACATGCGGGTGAGGTCATCGGGCTTTACGGCCTTCTTGGCTCGGGGCGCACGGATCTTCTGGAGAGCCTTGCAGGCGTGCGACCACAGCAGGCAGGGCGGCGCTGCCTCGCAGGCCGCGAAATACGGCCGAAAGACCCGGGAACGGCGCGGCGGGCCGGACTGGCGCTTGTCGCATCCGATCGCAAGGAGCAAGGTCTTTTCGGAGAGCTGACTGCGCTGGAAAACCTGCTTATGCCGCATTTCGGCGATTTTGCGGGCGGTGCCCGCCGTCAGAAGCGCCTGTTCGCTGAAATAGCTGACCTCATGCAGCTGCGCCCCAATCTGCCTGGTCAGGCCGGCCATCTGTTCAGCGGCGGCAATGCACAAAAGCTGATGATGGGACGCTGGCTGTTCCCGGATCTCGGTATCCGTGTGCTTCTGCTGGATGAGCCGACACAGGGCGTCGACATCGGTGCCCGCGAAGATCTTTATCAACTGCTGCGCCGCTTTACAGCAACAGGGGGCTCCATTCTGGTTGCCTCTTCCGACCCTGAAGAGATTGCCAGCCTCTGTGACCGGGCAATCATCCTCGCCAGAGGGCGCCAGGTGGCCTGCATGGACGAAGACATCACCGCCGGGCTTCTCGTTGAGTATGCCCATAAATACACGCATCAGACCGAAACTGCCGCAACCATCGAGGCGCCGCCGCTGCCAGAGGTCAAGGCACAGGAAGGGGCTGCCCGATGACGATTTCCCAAACCCCGCCGGTAACGTCTGCATCCACCACGGCAGCGGCGCCGCGTCGCAACCTTTCCGGCCCTGTCGGAATGGCTGCGCTGCCGCTTGCCGTCCTGATGCTGGGACTGTTTTTTACCCTGCAGTCCCCGGTCTTTCTGACGCTGGACAATCTGATCAGCATCTCGGTGCAGATTGCCACATTGATGACTATCGCCATTCCCTTTGCGGTGCTGATGATGGCGGGTAAGGTAGATCTGAGCATCGGATCGCAACTGGCATTGTTCTCGGTCATTGCGGGCCTCGCCTTTCCATATCTGGGGATTGCCGGCACGGTCCTGCTTGTCCTCGGCACGGGGGCCTTGACCGGTCTGATCAACGGCGTGCTGGTCGGCGCGCTGAAAATGTCGCCGATCATCGTGACCTTGGGCGGACTGACCCTGTTTCGCGGCTTCGCACAATGGCTGTCGCCCAACCCGCTTTTTGGCTTTCCCGAGGCCTTCACTTGGATTGGCTATGGCCGGGTGCTGGGACTGCCTGTCCTGACCTGGATCATGCTGACAGTGCTGATCCTCGGGCTGATCTTCATGCGTTACGCGACCATGAGCCGGCATGCCATTGCACTGGGTGTGAACGAGCGAGCCGCCTTTCTGGTTGGTATCGGTGTGGCGCGCACGACGATCTGGCTTTATGTTGCAGTTGGTCTCGCAACTGCCCTTGCAGCGCTGATGACCATCGCACGGATCAACTCAGCGCCATCGGGAACGCTTGGCATCGGGATGGAACTGAGTGTGCTGACCGCAGTTCTGCTGGGAGGTGTGCCTTTTGCGGGTGGCCGTGGGTCGCTCTTGCGGGTGGCGCTTGGGGTGGTTCTGCTGGGAATGCTCGCCAACGGCCTTATTCTGATGAATGCCAGGGCCGAAATGGGGCTTATGGTTACCGGGATCGTTCTGGTGCTCGCGGCAGGGCTTGATGTGCTGCGCCGGCGCAGAGCCTGAACGGACCTTCGTTCCAGGTGTTCCCTGTTTCGACGATCAGCACCATGAGCACCGGATGGCCGGGGACAGCTGTCTCCGACCCTTCGGGTCACGATCCTCACGCAGAAGAACAGCCCGTTATGTCCGGGTTATCACGACAGAGCTTTGACATGGCTGAAGGGCAACGGATTTGAACTCATGCCTGGCGCTTTGCGCCTCTGGAGTGGTGTGTCCGATGAACTGCTGGGGTAAGACCCTCTAACGCATCTCGGAATGGGCGATGAAAACAGCCTGACTATCCCCATGTAAATCGCCCTGACCGGCCCCCTTTTCCGCGCCGGACGGTCAAAGCCCTGCACGAAGGGGCTCTGTCAGGTTGTCCGGCGGATCGGGGCCCGGAACAGCCACCCGGACATTGCACCCGGGCCCGGGCGTGCCGATATTCTGCGCACGCCCGGGGTCTTTGCTTATCCGAGGGCGGTTGGGGGCCGCCTTGCCGCGATCCGCTGCCACAGAAGATCCAGCCCGATCATCACCACGAGCGACAGCCCGGTCAGCGGGAACAGCAGGCCCCCAATCCCGAGAAGCAGGAAGAGGCCGATGAACACTTTGCGCTCTGCCGGCAGTGGCGGCACCCCGAGCGACCCCGAAGGGCGGCGTTTCCACCACATCACCGCCGCCGAGACCGAAAGCAGCACCATCCCGGCACAGGCCAGCAGCAGCACGATCTGATTGGCAAGGCCATAGGTCTGGCCCATATGGGTATTGATCCCCCATTCGAGGCCGCGCCCCAGCGGTCCGTAATCACCATAGCTCATGTCGATCAGCGGTGCGCCGCTGTACTGGTCCAGATGAACCACGCGCTGCGCCGTCAGATCATCGGGATAAACCGAGCCGGAATAGACCCCGGATGCGGATTGCGGCAGACTGACGGCATAGCCCGGATGCAGGCCAAGGGCGTCAAAAGCCCCGATGGCAAAGTCGAGGCCGACCGGCTCCATCGTCATGGCGCCCGGAGGGCCTTCCGGCGGCAGGCTTTCCGGGAGTTGCGCCTGTTCCAGCGACCAGGAGGTTTTTGCCACATGGCCGAGATGCTCATCCGACATCGGCACGTCTATGCGCAGCCCCGCAGGATAGCCAAAGTTACTGCCATTGGCCCATTGATTGACCTTGTCCCCCCAGACCGAGGACCAGGGCATGCCGGTCAGCGCCAGAAAGACGATGAAACCCCCGACAAAGATGCCGGTCACGGCATGGAGGTCACGCCAGAACACCCGCCTTTGCCTGCTGCCCCGGATGGTGACGACGCCACCCTTTTGCCCGCGCGGCCACCAGAGCCAGACCCCGGTGGCCACCAGCAGGATCGTCCAGCCCGCAACGATCTCGATCAGCATGCGTGGCCCCTGGCCAAAGAACTTCAGCGAATGCAGATATCTGATCGTCCATGAGATGGTGCCGCGATCGGGCAGGCTGCCCAGAACCTCGCCGCTTCTCGGATCGATATAGACCGCCAGACGGCCCCGGTCTTCGGTCTGCACCGTGATCTCGACCGACATGTCCTCACGCGGCGGGTCGGTGTATTTCACCGCAACCCCCGGCACGGCCCGCAGGGCCGAGGCGACCAGCTCTGACGGGGGCAGTGTTGCCGCCTCGCCGATCTGCACATGTTTCAGATCGGCATGCAGCCAGCCGTCTATCTCGTCCTTGAAGAGATAGAGCGCGCCGGTCACCGCCAGCGTGATCAGGAAGGGCAGCACCAGCAGCCCGGCATAGAAATGCCAGCGCCAGACCGCACGATAGAGGCCGGAGGGCGCAGCGGCGCGGGTGGCTGTGTTCTGCGAAGAAAGGCTGGCAGTCATGCAGCCTCTCCCTGCAGAATTCCTGTGGGGGTCGTATTCCGGGCGACAGCCAAAGCTGCCTGCGGGGTCCTGGCCCCGCCGGTTGCAGTCATCATCTGATATATCCGTTCTGAGAGTTTCTGTTCAGGGAAACGTCAGACGGAAACGGGTGGTCCGGTTGCCGGAGGCAGGCCGGTCTCTCTGGCAATCGCAAGGATTGAAGGCAGCGATGGCAGCTCAGATGCCCGGGCCTGACCGGTCAACAAAGGGCTCTGCAGCGGTGGGACAAGGACCAGAGGCACATGGGCATTTGCCCAGGCACAGTGATCGCTTTTATGCTCCGGTGCGGGAATGTCTCCGGCCGCAAGCGGCTCCAGCGTCAGCGGGTCGACGGCGATCTCTGTCATCCCTTCGGCCGAACAGATCACCAGCACCAGCACACCGCTGGCATCACGCACCGGCATCACACCCGGCGCAATCAGCGAGGTCAGCAAAAACGGCGCGAAAAGCACCCAAAGCGCGAAATTGCGCAGCCAGCCTGTCCGATGCGACCTCATACCCAAACCGCTATCTCCTGACGCCGGGGAAGGTCAATGCGGCATGGCGCTGCGGCCCTGCCGCAATTGCCGACCGGCCTTTCCCGGCCGTCCGTTCTGGTCTGCAACGTCGGGCGCCCGGGTCAGGCGTGCGCACCACTTCCACGCCTGAAATAGCACGCGGGCCTGTGCGACACTGGTGTCTGACTGCTGGTATCGCAACTTTGCCGTAACCGGGCCGGGTGCGCCCGGGCAGAGCTGACGCTGGCGCAATAGCTGCAATATGTGCTGGTATCGAGCCTGTCTCTGGCCATTGCAGCAGCGGCACTTGCCTGTATCGCGCAGAGCGATTTCCAGACCCCGGCATCACGGTGCCCGCGGCGCTGGCCGTACTTGGCCTGACTCTCAGCATCGGGCGGACGGCCTCGTCCATCGCGATCATGGGCTCGGTCGAGGCCAGCAAGGGCGGCATCACCTTCTTTGGCGTCTTCATCTCCGGCGTGTTCAGCCGCGCCATCGACTTGCCCGCGACCCTGCCGCCCGCTCTCGCAGCACGAGCCGCCCGCAGCATCGGCGACAGCTATATCGTGGCGAGTGAGCTGGGTGGCGCGCAGGGCACCGCCCTGATCGAGACCGGAAAGGCCACCTACACGCAGACCCGTTCGCTGCTGTTTAGCACCTCGGCCGTCCTGATCCTGTCTGTGGTGGTTTACATCGCCCTCGCCAGCTACCGCAAACCTGCCGGATCACCGGCACACTGAGCGGCGCGCGCCGTAAATACCCCATGTATCATGCAACCGATCGAGACCGAACGCCTCATCCTGCGCAACTTCCAGGAGGGTGACGCAGAGGCGCTGTTCGCCTATCTCCAGGCCCCGGTGTCCAGCTGTTTTCTGGATCTGAGACTGGCAGATCTGGCGGCGGCCCGTGCAGAGACCGCCACGCGCAGCGGTGATGATCAGCAGATCGCCGTCGCGCTCAAAGGTACAGGTCAGCTGATCGGGGATCTCTTCCCCCATCCCGAGGCGGAAGAGCCCGACACCGTCTCGATCGGCTGGAACTTTAACCCGGCCTTCGCGGGCCGGGGTTTTGCTCTTGAAGCGGCGCGGGCGCTTTTCGATTACTTCTTCAGCACTGCCGCGGCGCGCCGCCTCTATGCCTGTGTCGAGGATCACAAAACCCGCTCCCGCCAGCTTTGCGAAGGGCTGGGGATGCGGCAGGAGGGAACATTCGTCGAATTTGCCACCTTCACCAGCGATGCGGCAGGCCAGCCGATTTATGAGAACACCATGCAATATGCCCTCCTCCGCCGCGAACAGGAGAACGGTTGACCGGCAGCCCCCCAAATGGCCCCGCCAATGCCCGGAAACCGGACATTCGCCGTGGTGAGGTTCCGCCCGATGGTCCCAGGCAGCGCCAGCCCGGCGAGTGCCGTGATGAAAACCGCAGGAAAGGTCATGAACAGGCGGGCCCGTGTGATCAGGAACAGGGGCAGCCCAACGCTCAGGGCCGGCATACCGCCTGTTCAGTGGTACACCGCTTCGACCTCTGCCAATGTCATGAACCCCAGGCGGACTGCCGTTTCCGCCACAGTGCTCCCATCGGCCAGAGCGGCTTTGGCGATGCTTGCGGCCCTGCTGTAACCGATATGCGGAACCAGCATCGTCGCCAGAACAAGGCTGTTCTCCAGCGCACCCTCGCATTGTGCGATATTCGCCTCGATCCCGCTGATGCAGCGCGCAGTCAGCACATCCATGCCCTGGATCAGGATACGAATGCTTTGCAGTACATTAAGCACGATGATGGGCTCGAATGCGTTCAGCTGCAATTGCCCCGCCTCGGCAGCCATGGTCACGGTGAGATCGTTGCCGATCACCTGGAAAGCGATCTGATTGACCACTTCGGGGATCACCGGATTGACCTTGCCCGGCATGATCGAGGATCCGGCCTGCATCGCGGGCAGGCGGATTTCCATGAACCCGGAACGCGGACCAGACGAGAGCAGCCGCAGATCATTACAGATTTTCGAGAGTTTGACCGCGATCCGCTTCAGCGCCCCGGAGAAGGTGACATAGGCACCTGTATCTGATGACGCCTCGATCAGATCGCCCGCGAGCTTTACCTCCAGCCCCGAGATCTGCGCCAGTTCGGTCACGGCGATTTCGGCATAGCCCTCGGGCGTATTGACCCTTGTACCAATGGCGGTGCCACCCAGATTGATCTCAAGCAAAAGCTGCGAAAGCCGCTCGATGATGGCGATATCCTCGCGGATGGTGACGGCGAAACCGGCAAATTCCTGGCCCAGCGTCATCGGCACCGCGTCCTGGAGCTGGGTGCGCCCGATCTTGCGGATCTGCGCGAAAGCGAGCGCGCGTTCATCCAGCGCCGCAACCAGCCGCAACTGTGCCGCCTTCAGCGCCGCGCACTGCGCAACCATGGCCAGCCGCATGGCCGAAGGATAGACGTCATTGGTCGATTGCGAGCGGTTCACATCGTCATTCGGATGCAGATGCGCGTAATCGCCGGGGCGATGGCCCATTTTCAACAGCGCCAGATTGGCGATGACCTCGTTCATATTCATATTGGTCGAGGTGCCGGCGCCGCCCTGGATCATATCGACGCGAAAACTCTCGTGCCAGCGCCCGGCAATAAGCTCGTCGCAGACCTCATCGATCACGCGCGCCTTCTCCGGGCGAAGGACACCAAGGCGCTGATTTGCACGCGCTGCCGCCTGCTTCACCTGCGCGAGAGCCCGGATGAATTCAGGAAAATCCGCCAGCGGTATTCCCGAGATTGGGAAATTCTCAACCGCGCGCGCGGTATGCACGCCCCAGAGGCAAGTGGCAGGCAGCTCGAGATTTCCGAGATTGTCTTCTTCGATACGGGTGGTTTGCATCATGTCAGGTCCGGCGAATGACTGTTCGGTTACGATATGCCCGATGATGGGCGCGCCGTCCTTCCGCCGTCCAATGCAAATGCTGCATGAGCCATGCAAGGCCCTTTCAACCGGCCTCTGCCGCCAGCGCCGCCCAGACCCGCCCGAGCAGTGCAGACGGGCTGCGATGCGGCCGGAAGGCACAGATCTCCATCGGTAACTCCCATTCCGGGCCGCCAACCGGCACGAGTCCCGTCTCACCCCCGACTGCGCTTTCAGGCAGCCAGCCGATGCCGTAACCTGCGGCAATCGCCTCGCGCAAAATGTCGGACATGTCACATTGCACCACCAGGCGATGACTGGAGCGTATGCCGGTCCGGCTCAGTAATTCTTCCTGCAGCTGCCCGAAATAGGCGCGCATACCGTAGCCGATCAGCGGGAAGGGCTGCTGGCGCGTGCCGGGAAAGCCGAAATCACCCCGCCCGGCTGCGGCATAGGGGCGAAAGCGGTCGCGACGCAGGACCAGCCGGTCCAGTTGCAACATCCGCTCATGCGAGGGAAGCGCCGGGGAATCATGCGCGATCAGCAGATCGGCGTCCCCCGCGATAAAACGCGCGGTCACTTCGGCTGTGGTGCCGACGATCACGGCAAAGGAAAGATCCTTTGCCAGCGGCAGCCCCTCCATCACGCGTCGGAAATCGCTGCGCGCCAGCACCGAAGGCATGGCGAGACGGATCTGGGTGCGTGTCTCGAAAAGGCTTGCCCTTGCGCTGGCCCGCGCCTCCAGCAGCCGGTCAACCGTGCCACGCGCCTCTTCGCGAAACTGCGCACCGGCCTCGGTCAGCTGCACCGGCTGCGAGCCCTTGCGAACCAGCTCTGCCCCGACCCAATGCTCCAGCGATTGCATCCGGCGCGAAAAGGCAGCCTGTGACAGGCTCCGAAACTCGGCCGCGCGGGTAAAGCTGCGCAATTCGGCCAGAGCCAGAAAATCCTGTAGCCAGCGGATATCCATGCGGCGGCCCCTTCCCTTTCGCCTGTTGTAAAGACATCGTTCCGCCAGTAACAGGACCGAAGCAGACCCTTTTCGAAAGGGCAGGCGTGCTGCGCGCCACTGGATTTCGTGCTAGCGGAACCTGTCGAAAGCTTTGCCCAGCGACCCGAAATCCGGAACAAGGCAGGCCTTGCCGGTCCAGTCTAGAACCTGAGTTCGGATGGCCGGTGTGCCGTCCAGCCCGGCCTCTTCAAGCTCTGCCTCGGTTTCCCGATCCGAGATCAGGATGAACTGTGCCCCTCTGGGATCTGTCGCAAAGGAAGAGGAGTGCCAGCAGTCACGCGCGATCAGGATGGAGCAATCCCCCGGCACCAGAAAGCCATGAACCTCAGCGGGCGATGGCTCATGCGGGGTGGCGGCGAGGAAGACAATCGACGGCCGGTGATCCAGCGGAACCCGGAGTTCTGTAATTTCCGAATGCCGCTCAAGCCGCGCGCAGACCACCGGCCGGTACTGGTGGCGCAGCATGGTCAGATCGGCGGTTCCACCGAGGTGAAGCGGATAGCGCCAGGTCGAATAATTCGGACCCGCGAAATCGGGCATACCGTCTTCGGGTGAGATCAGATGCCCGAAGGGGGCGAAGTTATCTCGGGTTGCAAGTTCTATCCTGACCGCAGTGCTTTCCGTCATTTTTCCCTCTGTTTGCTATGATTAGCGGTGGCAGCCTCAGGTCATCACGATGCCACCATTCGGACCAAGGCATTGACCTGTATATAAATTTCCGCCCGGACCGCAGAGAAACAGCACCGTTGCCGCAATTTCGGACACTTCGCCGATACGGCCCAGCGGATTGTCTGTCTCGGCGGCGCGCCGTTCCGGCGGCAGGGTCGCGAAACCAAGCATCCCGGTATCAACCGGCCCCGGTGCCACGGCATTGACCAGAATGCCGGGGGCAAGTTCACGCGCCCAGGACCGCGTCAGCGACAGCATCGCGCCCTTGGTCGCGGCATAGACCGAGCCGCAGGCCCGCCCGGTATAGGCCAGCTCCGAGGCAATATTGATGATTCGCCCGCCCGGAGCCATGTGCCGGGCGAGCGCGGCGGTCAGAAGGATCGGTGCCCGCAGGTTGATCCCGATCAGCCGGTCCAGATGGGCAAGATCGATCTCATCAAGGCCGCGTTTTTCATTAACCCCGGCATTGTTCACCAGAATATCAACGCGGCCGAAACGGGTCACCACTTCAGCCGCAGCTGCCGCTATCTGCCCGGGATCCGCCAGATCGCAGGCAATGCAATCCGGCCCGGCCTCACGGTCAAGCCCCAGCACGCTGGCCCCCGCCTCCTGCAAAGAGCGGGCAATCTCCGCACCGATCCCCTGTGCCGCGCCCGTTACCACCGCAAAACGACCGGTAAGCTGATGCTGAAGGGTCATGATCACGCCAATCCGATTGCCTGGTTGAGGGGCGCTTGTCCGGCGCGCAGCGCGCCGCTCAACACATCGTCAACATCAACCCGGGTCCCGAGCTCGGCGGATTCCAGCATAGCGCAGCAGGTTGCGACCGCGCGCCGCGCCTGCTCGGCATTGATTTCCGGCTGGGTGCCGCTGCGCGCCGCACGGGCAAAGTCATGGATCGCCAGCCCGACGCCATAGGTCAGCGGTTCTGTTGCCAGCGCCTCCGAATCCTCGATCCACGCCCCATGGGGCAGAACCTGGGCGCGGTGTTCCGGCGCAAGCTGGTCAATCCAGGTCGCGATCATCCGGTCCAGCGCCTCACGCCGGCCATCCTCGAAGCGGACCTCGCCGCCTTGCCAGGCATGCCAGGCATTGCTGCTCACCACAGCCTCCCGCCCGATCAGCAAGCGATCTGCGGTTTCATAGCCGCGAATGGTCGAGCAAAAATCGATATGGCTGGTAAAGCCGCCGTCGAAACCGAAAGAAGCGGTCAGCAGATCCTCGCTGGGAAAGGCCTGATTGTCGCGCTTCCGCGAGAAGAAGCCGATTCTTGCCTCGACACTGCGGACCGGGCCGAACCAGAAGTGCTGAAGATCAGCCTCATGTACGCCAATTTCCAGCACATGATAGCCGCCGGCGCTGCGGCGGTCACGATACCAGGGCGGAGCGGCAACCGGGCACTCTCCCGCCTTGACCGGCGGCTCAGGCGAAGCAAAATTTCGCGCATACATCGCATCAAGCGGCCCGAAAGCACCCTCGCGGATCAGGCCAGCCACCGCCCGGTTGCTGGCGATGCGGCGATAATTCTCGGCAACCGCCACGACCAGATTCGTGCTCCCTGCCGCCTCAACGATCAGGTCGCATGCCGCGACAGTCAGCGCGAGCGGCTTTTCGACCAGCACATGTTTGCCTGCCGCCAGCGCCTCAAGGATCATCACGTGATGCAGGGACGTGGGCAGCACGATATCCACGGCCTCTACATTCGGATCGGCAAAAAGAGCTGCCGGATCCGCGTATTCCGCCGGTCGGCGACCATCTTTCGCAATCAGCCCGGCAACCACTTCCCTGCGGCCTTCCTCAGCGTCACAGATCGCCACGATCTCGACAACCGCGCATCCGCGGGCGCGCATCCCGGAGACTGCGCGTGCGTGGCGTATCCCCATCCCTCCGCATCCGACCAGGCCGACGCGCAGCGGTTTGAATTCAGAAAGCATTCTTAACTCCGGTTTTAGTCTTATCCGTGCATGTCTTGGGCATGGGTCATGCGGCACGGATGCGCATTCCCTCTGCGAGGGGTCACGCGAGCCAGGTGCGGATCAGCCCCAGATAGCCGCGCGCCGCATCGCCTATGTCCGAAAGCGCGATTGTCTCCTCGGCCGAGTGCCAGAGGGACATGTCGCCCGGCCCCCACATGGCAGCCTCGGCCCCCAGCGAATGAAAAAGCCCGGCATCAAGCGCACCATCCGAGAAGAACGGCTCCGGTGGCGCAAGGCCGGCGAGATGGCAGCCCGCTGCCACCGCCCGGGCCAGCCGGCCATCTGGGGCAATCTCGGCCGGAAACATATGCGGGCCGCGAGAGACCTCGACCTGCCAGGGCGCGCCGATTGCGGCGGCCGATGCGATGGCGGCAAAGGCATCCTCAGCATCGTCGCCCGGCAGAAGGCGGCGGTCGAACGTCAGGTTCACCTCGTCCTGGATCGTATGGGTCGCCTCGGGCAGCGAGCGGATCGAAGTTGCAACCAGTGTCGCCCGGCCAAGGCCCGGATGCGCCCTGTCACCCGGATCGAGCGCCAGCACCCGGTCCAGCACCTGGCGGGCTCCCGTGATGGCATCTACGCCCGCCCATGGGGTCGAGGAATGCGCCGCCTGCCCCCGGACGCAGATATCAACGTCGATCCTGCCCTTATTGGCCAGGGCAAGGCGGCCCGATGTGCCAATGGCAATGATCGCAGCATCGGGCACGAAATCCAGCTCGGTAAGGGCAGCCCGTGCAGCGTCATGGCGCCCGGTCTCACCAGCGGACGAGATGACAAGAACCAACCGGCCCGTTGTGATCGCAGGCGCTGCCGCCGCCACCGCCGCAATTGCCGCAACAAGGGCACCTTTCTGCTCGGCAAGGCCGCGCCCGCGCAGGCGGGTGCCTCCGTCAATAAGCCGCGCCTCATAGGGGTCTTCCATCCGCGCCGCCGGATGGGTCATGGCATAGGCCATCACAAGAAGCGAAGGCCCGGGCTCGGATCCCGCGATATCAACGATCAGGCTTCCCATCGCATCCCGGCGGGCGTTCAGGCCGCACTCATCCAGAACGGCGCTCACCGGACCGGCAAGGAAGGCCTGAACCTGAGGCTCTGCCTCGAAAAGCCCGGTCTGGGGGCTAGGGAAACGGGCGAAGGCCTGCGCCCATCTGGTCAGGCGCTCAGCATCCGGGAGGGGAGGAAGGGGCATTGGAAATCCGCAGGGAGATGAAGGGAGCCCGGACCCGACAGGTCCGGGCGAAATGCGCTCAGTTCGGAGCACCGCAAAGATCGGTACGCGAGAGCGTGGCCGGCAGATCGGGGTCAAAACCATAGGCAGAGAGAATCTTTTGCAGCTCCCCCGATTCCCGCAAGGCCACCATGCGGGAGTCGTAGAAATCCCTGACATCCTGATTTGCCGGATTGAAAGCCGCAGCCGTGCAGGAAACCGGCTCGCCTTCGACCTTTGAAAGCAGTTCATATTCGTCTTCCGAGAGCGATTTCATCGCCTGGTAGAGCGTGACATCGGGGAAACCGATAATATCGGCGCGCCCGCTTTTCAGCAGTTCGACCGCAGCAAAAATATCGGGAACCAGCATGATGCGGTCTTCTGGCATACCCAATGACAGCGCACGGCTTGTTTCGGTCCCGGAAACGGCGGCGAAGATCGCATCGCTTGCCACAAGCTCTTCATATGTTGTCACCGCTTTGGGGTTGCCCTTACGAACGATAAAGGCTTCCGCCATGCACAGGACCGGCTCAGAGAACAGCACCGCATTGCAACGATCAGGCGTAATGATCAGGCCGGTCGCGATCGCATCAAAGCGATTTGCCATAAGACCAGGAATAAGAGCGCCCCAGTCCACCACATTAGGGTTCAGATCAACATTGCCAAGATCTGAGAATACAAGTCGTGCGACATCCGGGTCAGCCCCGGTCAATGTGCCATCGGCCTTCAGCTCTGAGAAAGGCGGCTCTGTTGCCACGCCCATCTGAATCACTCCGGCCGATTTAATGGCCTCCAGTTTGCCCTCGGCAACAGCCGGGATACCGGAAATCATCAGGCTGATTGTGGCAATGGCGGTCATGATACCGGCTTTGGCTTTCTGTGTCATGATTACTCCTGTTGGCTTTTTGACGAGATTTTATTACTGGCGTTTGATCGCCAGTTTGGATTCCAGGTGCCGCAGCACTACTGCAATAGGAAGGCTGATCACGAGATAGAGAATCCCGACCACAGTTACCGCCTCAAAGTAGCGATAGGACCGGCTACCGATGGACATGGCTGCCTGCATCGCCTCGGGAACCGCAATCACCGAAAGGATCGCACTTTCCTTGAACATAAGGAGGATATAATTGCCAAGTGCCGGTATCATCATCGGAATTGCCTGTGGCAGGATGATCTTTGTCCATATCCGCGAGCGGGTATATCCGAGGGATTTGGCGGCCTCCCATTGTCCGTTCGGAACAGCCTCAATGCCAGATTGATACACCGCTGCCATATAGGATCCAGTGTGAAGCCCAAGCGCCAGCACCCCTGCCGTAAGCGGGCTCAGCACCACGCCGACTTCAGGAAACGCATAGAACAGAAGGTAAAGATGCACGAGAAGCGGCGTCCTTCGCAGAAGCTCTGTTACAGCATACCCGGCTGATCGGATGATTTTTTTCGGCGACCGTTGAACCAGTGCCAGCAATAGGCCCAGCACAAGAGCCAACAAAGACCCTAGGAATGTCGCCTGAATGGTGGTAAGCAGGCCTTGCAGAAGTTTTGGCAGAATTGAGATCGCGAATTCATTATTCCAGATCATGCTGCAACGCGCCCCTTTTCGTCCTCTGTTGTGCGGCTGCGGAACACGCGTGCCTCGACGCGGTTCATGACCCAGTAGATCGCCGAGGCAAGAATGAAATAGATCACGAAGATGCAAAGCAGCGTACTCATCGTGCTGCCGGTCTGGGTTCGCATCACCATGGCATTTCGAGTCAACTCAGAGACCGTAACCAGCGAGGTGATCGGTGTCAGTTTAAGAAGATCCACCATCATATTTGCCGAAGGCTTGATTGCGATGCGCATGGCCTGGGGCAACAGAATATGGAGAAAGGCCCGGGGAGTGGTGTAATTCAGCGCACGTGCAGCTTCGATTTGCCCTTTCGGGATCGCTTCAAGAGCACCGCGCACCACTTCGGATCCGAAGCTTCCGACATTCAGCCCCAGAACGACAACCGAAGTCAGGAAAGGCGACAGCGTTATTCCGAAAAGTGGCAAAGCATAGAAGCACCAGAACAGCTGCACGAAGCAGGAGGTGCCCCGAAAGAATTCCACCAGACATGCCACAGGCCATCTGGCCCAGGCCGGGCCGACAAAACGCACCGAACCGGCAAATATTGCAAAAGCGGCTGCCAGAAGGGTCGCCAATACGAAGATCTGCAGGGTAACGGCCAGACCTTCAAGAAGGAGCGGGATATAGGGAAGATAAGATTGCATCCGGCCGGTCCTCAGCGCGTGTGCGGCAGAATTTTGCGCAGGAACTGACGCGTGCGGTCCTGTGCCGGATTGGAAAAGAGGCTTTCGGGATGAGCATCCTCGACGACCTGGCCGGCCTCCATGAAGATCACCCTGTCAGAAAATTCCCGGGCAAAGCTCATTTCATGGGTCACAAGCAACATGGTCAGATCGGGCCGTTCGGACAGGCCGCGAAGGACATTGAGCACCTCGTCCACCAGCTCCGGATCAAGCGCAGAGGTGATCTCGTCGAAAAGCAGGATCTCCGGGTCCATCGCCAGGGTGCGCGCAATTGCGACGCGCTGTTTCTGACCGCCCGACAGCTCCTCCGGCGCGGCCTGGGCCTTGTGCCCAAGGCCGACCATCTCCAGCAATTCCATCGCGCGGTCCCTGGCTTCGCTGCGAGAGCGGTTGAGCCCCAGGCGCTGCGGCTGGCAGATATTCTCCAGCACCGAAAGATGCGGGAAAAGGTTGAAATTCTGGAACACCATACCAAGGCGCAACCGCTGCTGATGCAGATGGTGTTCTGACGCGGGCACAAGGGTTTCGCCGCGCTGTTCATGCCAGAGCGGCTTGCCATCGATCCAGATCGACCCGTCCTGGATGTTTTCCAGCGTCATCAGGATGCGCAGGATCGTGGTCTTGCCCGACCCGCTTGGCCCGATCAGGGAAACGCGCTGCCCCCTCGCGATCTTCAGGTTGAAATCCTTAAGAATCTGGACGGGACCGTAGTTTTTTCCGACTGAGCGGAACTCGATATAGTCTTGATGCGACATCTTGGCTCGGATCTCTGGCTGAATCGTGGTTTGGGCGGCAGGGAATTGAGGCATATCAGTCATGAGCCCCTCCGCAGGAACAATCAGCCTGGCGCGGCATACGGTATCGGTCGACCGGCAAAGGATAGAGATCCGCCTTTTTCCAGGCATCCAGCAGGGCCGGCACCAGGGTGGCATTCCGCCTGGCTACATCTGCGATTGCAGGCTGCATACGCGCCCGCACCTCTTCGGCAGCCTCTTTGAGGCGGCGGGAGGGGTGGTCCTTCAGCTCGCCTTTATGCATCACCAGCCGCCCCTCAACCACGACTGAGGTGATCGACTGCCCCGTCTCACCATATACGAGCTGATTCAGGGCCGAATGCAGCGGGCGGTAGCAGGGTGTGTTCAGATCAATCAGCACCAGATCGCCGCGGTAGCCGGGCTTCAATGCGCCGACCTGCCCTTCAAGACCAAGCGCACGCGCCCCGCCCAGCGTTGCCGCATGGAAGGCATGGCGGGCCGCACCGGTCTCACCGGCCTCTGATTGCATCGCCCAGTAAAGCGCGAAAAGCTTCATCGACTGGAAGAGGCTCTGCGCATCATTGCCGCTGCAATTGTCACAGCCGATCGCCATGCCGGTTCCGGCATCGGAATAGGCGCGGATCGGCGCGAAGCCGTTCATCAGCTTCAGATTGCTGGCCGGGTTGAAGGCCATATTGGCCCCCGCCGCGCCGAAGCGCCGGATCTCGTCCTGGTCAATCCAGACGCCATGCGCGATGGTCAGCCTTTCATTCAGCAGGCCGAACCGCTCCAGCCGGGAAATGAGAGACCCCTCCGCGCAGTCGATCCGTGCCATGACGGCCTGATTGCGCGCTTCATAGACATGGGTGAAGGTCTGGATTCTGCGTTCACGCGAGAGGCCGCCCACCCAATCAAGCAGCGCATCCGAACTGCGCTGCGGCGCAGAGGGTGCCAGGGCCCAGACCAGCCGGGGATCAGGCGCGGTGTCGATGGTACGTTCTATCAGCCGCCGCAGGCCCGAGACATCGACCGGAGCGCGAAGCCGGTCGCCCTCCAAGCCGCCGATCTGATCCCAGTAAGGCACTGTTTCCGCCGCAATGCGGTCAGTGACCTGCAGGCCCAGGGAAACGCGGATGCCCGAATCCCGGTAGCCGTCGAGAATGGCCTGAAGATCGGCTTCCTCGGCCGAGGGAACCGTCACCATGTCCTGCACGGTGGTGATGCCATTCGTCAGGCAATCTGCCGCCCCGAGCAATGTACGCAGGCGAATATCGGCGCGGCTGGCAGCGGGATAGTTCCCCGGTCCGCTGTAAAAGCCCCAGATATCAAGCGGCATCTGCTCAAACAGCCCGCGCAGAAGCACATCATGCGAATGGTAATGCGCATTCACAAGCCCGGGAATCACCAGTTGTCCGGCAGCATCCAGGATTTCGGCATCCGGGCCCGCCTTCAGGTCCGGTCCAACCGAAACGATGCGCCCGTCGCGGATCAGAAGATCGGCCAGGGGCGGGGTATCGACATCGCCGTCAAGATCGAAGACGCGTCCGTTTCTGACAAGAAGCTCCATCGCCGCCCCCTATTGCGGGGAAAGGGAAAAGAGCCGCCCTTCGCCCCGCATCTTATCGGGACAGGCGGAATGGTGCAGACATTCCCAGCTCATCGCCTGATTGCTGGTCACGACCGGCACGCCCAGTTCCGCCTCAAGCCGGGCGACGATGCCGCTGGTGCGCAATCCCGTGCAAGAGATGAACAATCCGTCGCTGTCGGGATGCAGCGCCGCATGGGCGCCGCGGATCAGCGCTCCGGCATCCAGACGGTTCATCTGGATATCACCATCCAGATCGAAAGTGCTGCAGCGATCAATAACGAAACCGGCTTGCGCGAAATGGCCGGCCACCAGATCGGCAGCCTCGGCATGATAGGGCACCAGCAGCGAAAGACGGCGCACCCCAAGGCCGCGCAGCCCCTTTACCGCGGCCTCTATCGGGGTGACGACCGGCACGCCCGGCCGGACCTGCGAGAGGATGCGATGCACCCGCTCGGCACCGATGGCGACAAGGCCGGATGTGCAGGAAAATGCAAGCGCGTCGAGCCGGTCGCCCGGCACCAGCACTTCGGCCGCAGCGGCCAGATGATCGCCCATCGCCGCAAGGCTCTCCGGCGTCGCCACCGGGCTCATCGGCACGCGGGTCGAATAGATCTCCACGCCTGCAAAGGGGGCAAGCCAGTTCCTGCAATCGGAAATGCTCGCCCGGTCGACAGCCAGCGCGATCATGCCGATTGCCCCGGCAGGGGCGGTGCCTGCATCGAAATCCCTGTCGGTGCTTTGCACCGTTTCCCAAACCTCGGGCATTCTTTTCTCCCTGTTTTGAGTCAGCTAGCCAAAACTTGTTGCTTTAGTATATTGCAATGTTATCGGTGGTTAGTTTGATCTTTCACTAACAAAGGACATCGCATGAGCCGGCTTGCAGATATTGATATTCGCCTCTTGCGCGTGTTTCGGGCAGTGGTGGAGGCAGGTGGTCTTGCCGCAGCGCAAAGCACGCTCGACACCTCGACCTCGACCATCTCACTGCATATGAGCGAGCTGGAAAAACGTCTCGGCTTCAGGCTTTGTCAACGCGGCCGGGCGGGTTTCATGCTGACCGACCGGGGCTATATGACCTATGAGCAGGTCAAACGGATGCTCAACACGCTGGATGACCATTTTGACAGCATCCTGTCGCTGCGTAAGCGCCTTACCGGGCGGATCCGGCTCGGGGTGGTGGACTCGCTGGTCACCCATCCGCATTCGCCCCTGATCGAAGCATTGCGCAAGTTCAACCGGCTTGAGAATGAAGTCGAACTGCAATTGCTGGTCGATGAGCGCTCAGAGCTGGAAAGGCGGGTTCTGGCGCATGATCTTCATGCTGCGGTCAGCCCCTTTGTGCGCCCCGTCGCCGGGCTCGATTTCCGCCGGTTGCTGATCGAGCGTCATAAGCTTTACTGCGGACCGGACCATCCGCTTTTCGGCTCGGTGGCGCCGATGACGCGGGCCGCGCTGGCACAATTTCCCTTCGTGCTGCGCAGCCATCTGGGCCGCGCCGATGAGGAACGTTTCCACGGCATGAATGTGCGCGCCACGGCAAACAATATGGAAGCCATGCTCACACTGGTGCTGACCGGCAATTACATCGGTCTGCTTCCCGACCATCTTGCCGCGACCTGGGTGAAATCAGGCCAGCTGTCGCATGTCCACGCTCCTGAAATGGAACATATTTCGCACCATTCGCTATTGGTGCCGCGCACGCTCGACCTTTCGACGGCGGCAGCGACGCTGGTGCCGCTGCTTCTGGCGGAGATCAATTCAGCGGCCCTGAACGAGGCGCCACCCCCGGCAATGGCGACAGTCGGCAAAAAGGATGGGTAGCACTGCTGCGGGACGGCCTGGCATAGGTAAACCGCCGGCCCTTGCAGGGGTCGGCGGTCGGAATACCTGCGCGAGAGCGCAGATCAGGCGTCACATTTAGACAGGATATAATTCGCAAATTCGAAATTCGGACGTTCAAGATGCGACAGATGCCCTGGCTGCGTCAGGCCGCCGACAAGACCGCGATAAACCTTTTCGGTGCAGCCTTTGTCTTCGGCATTCACATCATCGATCAGAACTTTAAGCGCCGCGAAGTGCTTCTCGGAGTCCG
The DNA here is from genome assembly GCF_900105075.1 of Rhodobacter sp. 24-YEA-8. Classification (NCBI taxonomy): domain Bacteria; kingdom Pseudomonadati; phylum Pseudomonadota; class Alphaproteobacteria; order Rhodobacterales; genus Rhodobacter; species Rhodobacter sp. 24-YEA-8. The sequence goes on along the minus strand of NZ_FNSK01000004.1, from coordinate 154,049 downwards.
GGTCCTCCAGAAATTCCGGCGCAAGCCCGCCGCCATAGGTCACCTCAACCTCTCCCGGTGCTCTGGGATAGAGTGAGAGATACCAGAAATAGCCCGGCGAGAGCGAGATGAAGAGGCCAGGATAAACGGTGATGATATAGGTCTTGCGCCGCTCCTCTCCGGTCAGGCGGGTGTTGTTCGGATGCGCAAGTGCCAGATATTGCTCGTCGCTTTTCAGCGCGCAGTGGTAATTGAAAGTCGGCGTCCCGCTGGGGCATTCCACTTCAGCCAGGTCGACCTGCGACCCGATCGTGTTCCGGTGGCAGACCGGCACATGGTAGCTTTCCATGAAATTCTCGGCCAGCACCTTCCAGTTGGTGTTCCAGCGCAGGGTCTCACGGAAGGATTCGACATAGTTTTCCATGCCGTAATGCCCGACCAGTCGACCCAGATCGGCAAGCTTTTCGGACGCCGGCGGCACGTCCTTATCAATGCTGACCATGATCCATCCCAGCCATTCCTCACAGCGGAAGGCGGGCAGTTTGTAATCATGTTTGCAGAAGGCCTCGTTCAGCGTCATGCCCGGCGCCGCTCGCATCGTCCCGTCGAGATTATAGGTCCAGGCGTGATAGGGGCAGACAATGGCGCGCGTGTTGCCCGACCCCTGCAACAGGGTCGACATCCGGTGCAGGCAGACATTCGACATCGCGCGCAGATTCTTTTCGGCGTCGCGCAAGACCACGATCGGATAGCCTGCGATCTCCATCGTGAGGTAATCACCAGGTTTCGACAGGCTCGAGGCCCGCCCGGCGCAAAGCCATTCCTTCGAGAAGATCTTGTCGATTTCGACTTCCAGAAACTCCTGCGAGGTGTAAACATTGCGGGGCATCGCACGGGCCTGGTTGAAAGGCACTGCCACATTGGCGCGCAGCTCTCCCAGGGCGTCGATCCGCTCGAATTTGGTCATTCTGGCTTTCCTCCGTGAAGCTTGTTTTGGCAGAGAGGGCATTGTGCCGCAAAAATCTGCGATTCGTCCGGCTCAGCATCCCAGACAAGGCATCACCAAAAAATCCACATGCTTCACGCATTCAGTTTGGTGAAATCAAAACAATCCTCCCCCACATTTTATGCAATATTGTCGTGTATTTAATAGAAAAAATGCGACATTCCGGCCGGATTCTCAGAGGATGGGCTCTCTTGTTCTTCCGAAATTACTTTATTAGTCATCAAACTATACACGTCATAATTAGCGATTTTATCAGAGTGAATCAGCGCCGATCCTGAGGGTCCACATCCCCTGGCAGGAGCCCGGCCATGCGCATCCCAGTTCACCACCTTCAAGACCTCTATGACGGGCTGGCGCGCGCCCATGGTGCCGGGGATGAAGAGGCGCGGCTCTTCGCGGAAAGCCTGCTGGAAGCCGATCTTCGGGCGCATCAGACCCAGGGCATCGCGCTTGTGCCCTATATGGACGAACTCTTCGAGGCCAGGCATGCCCGCTTCGGTGCCGCATTCGAGGTGATTCGCGAAAGCAGCGCATCGGCGCTGATCGACGGACATGGCGGATCGGGTCACGTCGCCGCAGCGAAAGCCATGGATCTGGCCATCGAAAAGGCGCGCATCTGTGGCGTCGGGCTGGTCACCGTGCGCAATTCCGGCGATTGCGGCATGGTTGCCAGCTATTCACTGCGCGCCGTTGAACAGGGCATGATCGGTCTCTCGATGAGCACCGGCCCGCTGCTGGTGGCGCCCTGGGGCGGGCGCGATGTCAAATTCTGCACCAACCCTTTCTCGATCGCCGTCCCGGCCGGTGAGGAAGACCCGATCGTTGTCGATATGGCGACCAGCGCCTCCTCGATGGGCAAAGTCGTGCTGGCGGCGCGTGACGGACAGCGCCTTGAAGGGGCCTGGCTCGTCGATCCCGAGGGCAATTATACCGATGACCCCGCGCGGGTGATCCTGGACGCGATGGATCGGGAATCGCCCCTGAACGGCGCGCTCCTGCCCGCCGGTGCCAGAGGCTTCGGCATGCTGCTGATGGTCGAGATGCTGGCAGCCCTGCTGAGCGGCGAGCGCGACTGGCAGGAGGACGGGGCAGGCGAAGTCGCCACTGCGGTCAATACACTCGACCGGCCCGCCTATTATGCGCAGACGCTGATCGCGATTTCCGTCGAGCATTTTCAGGATCCCGCCGCTTTTGCCGCCTCGGCCGAACGGATGGTCCGGGTGCTGACCGCCATGACCCCGGCAAAGGGATTTGCTTCGGTCCGCCTGCCAGGCGGCGGTGCCGGAAAGCGGCGCAGCGCCTGGCTGCGCGATGGCGTGGAACTGCGGGCAGAAGAATGGGACATGGCAATGGCCGTAGCTGAAAAGCGCGGCTTTGCCGATAAGCTGCGGGATATCGCATGACGCGCGCCCAAAGAAAGAACGGCTTTGCCGTGGCGGATCTTGCTGCATTGGCCACAACGGTCTTCGCCGATATCAGAGCGTTTTCGCGCGACGGGGCAGGGGTCAGCCGACCGGCCTTTTCTGACATCGAAACCCGCACGCTCGATTACCTCTCGGATATTGCCAGGGAACAAGGGCTTGAGGTTCAACAGGACGCCGCTGGCAACCGCGTATTCAGCCTGCCCGGCGATAACGGCTCAGAAAGCGCAATCCTGATCGGCTCGCATGTCGATACGGTGCCGGAAGGCGGCAATTACGACGGCCTGGCCGGAGTGGTTGCGGGCCTTCTGGTCCTGGTTGAAGCACGTCAAAGCGGCCGGACTTTTCGGGCGCCGGTGCGTTGCATCGCGATGCGCGCCGAAGAAAGCGCCTGGTTCGGGGCCTGTTACATCGGCTCACGGACGCTGACCGGGCAATTGGGAACCGCCGAACTGAACGCGCCGCATCGTGGTGACGGCCGGCCGCTCAGGGCCCATATGCGCGCCATCGGTATCGAGACCGACGCCGTCGAGGCCGGGCAGCCGCTGACCGATCTGTCGCGCATCCGCGAATATCTTGAACTGCATATCGAACAGGGGCCGCTTCTTGCCGAGCGCGGTCTTCCGGTCGCAGTGGTGACGGGGATCCGCGGCAATATCCGCTACCGCGCGGTTCGCTGCATTGGCGAGGCGGGCCATTCCGGTGCCGTGCCGCGCGACTATCGCCATGATCCGGTTCTGGCCATGGCCGAACTCCTGACCGATCTCGATCACGAATGGGACAGAGTTCTGGAAGCCGAAGGAGATCTGGTGCTGACCAGCGGCATCGTGGCGACCGATCCCGCGCGCCATGCCATGGCCCGTATCGCGGATGATGTCATCTTCAGCCTCGACATCCGTTCAAGGGATATCGCCACCCTTGATGCGATGCGCGCCTTCCTCGCACAGCGGATCGCCGGGATTTCGGCGCGCCGACGCGTCACCTTTGAAACCGGCCCCGAGGTCCCCGCAGCCCCTGCCCTGATGGCGCCGCAGATCACCGCAGGACTTTGCAAGGCGGCGCAATCGCTTGGTCAGCAGGGCTTTACCATGGCCTCCGGCGCGGGCCATGACGCGGCCATCTTTGCGCAGGCCGGTATTCCGGCCGGGATGGTTTTCGTGCGCAACCATAATGGGTCTCACAACCCGCATGAGGCGATGGAGATCGCGGATATGCTGGTCGGCGTACAGATCCTCTCGACCTATCTGCAAGCCCCCACCAGCCTGTAAACCCCGCGCGACATCTTGCTCCCGAAAGGATGAATATGTTCACTGAGATCACCGAAACCTTCAGCGAGCTGGGGCGCGGCGTTCATGGCTACAAGGCGATCAGCCGTATTGCCTGGGCAAAAGCCGGGGACCGGCAGAACCATGCCGCCACCTGGGCCTTCCTTGCATTGCTGGCCGATGATTTCGTGGAGCGTTGCGAAAGGATGCCGGTTTCAAGCCAGGAATTGCAGGACAGCTTTGACGCCTTTTTGCGCCATGTTGCGGCGTTCAACGCGGCAAACAGCGATGCGGCGACCCTGCTGGCAAGCCTTGATGCTGCCGCGCGCGAACTGGCCAACCGCAAGAGCCTTGCATCATGAACCTCGGGCAAACGCTTTTGATTGCCCGGCGTCGGACAGAGGGCGATACCGCCCTGGTTGATCTGGTTGCGCCCGACGGGGCGCCGCTTCCCGCCTGGCAGGCGGGCGCGCATATCGATGTCGGCATCGGGCCGGATCTGATCCGCCAATACTCACTTTGCGGCGACCCCGCCGACCGAAGCCGCTATCGGCTGGGCATCCTGCGCGATCCGGCCTCACGCGGGGGATCGGTGCGGGCACATGAGCTGTTCCAGGAAGGCAGCAGCATCAGGACCGGGGTGCCGCGCAACCTGTTCCCCCTCCATATCGGCCAGCGCGAAACGCTTCTGATCGGCGGTGGCATCGGCATCACACCGCTGCTGGCAATGGCGCATGATCTGCACCGCGCGGGCCATGCCTTCCGCCTGCACTACTGCATCCGCAGCCGCAGCCGGGCTGCCTTTCTGACAGAGCTGGCGGCTTTGCCCTTTGCGGATCGGGTCAGCATCCATGCCGATGACGGCGCAGCGGATCAGCGCTTTGATCCTGTCCGTGATCTGCCTGCGCCCGAGCCCGGGATCGAGGTGCATTTCTGCGGCCCGAACGGTTTCATGACCTGGCTGGAGGCGCAATGTCTGGCGCGGCGTTATAGTGCCCCAAACCTGCATCAGGAACATTTCTCAGCCGAAATCGACACATCGGGCGGCGGCTTTACGGTCGAGCTCGCCCAGAGCGGACTGGTGCTGCAGGTTGGCGAGAGCCAGACAATCCTGCAAACGCTGCGCGGGGCCGGGATCAGGGTCGAAACCATGTGCCAGCAAGGCATCTGTGGCACCTGCCTGACCGGCGTTCTCGACGGTGTTCCCGATCACCGGGACAGTTTTCTGACCGATGAAGAGCGGGCCGGGAATGCGCTGATCGCCGTTTGCTGCTCTCGCTCAAAAACCGAGCGGCTGGTTCTGGATCTCTGACCCCCTTCACCCCGCGCCGAAGAGGCTGCCCCCAATGACTCTGGACTCGCCTGCCGCCCCCAGCACGCCTGCTGACACTCCGTCACCCCGGCGACAAATAACCATCCGCCGCCCCGATGACTGGCATATCCATCTGCGCGACGGCGAGATTTTGCGAAAGGTTCTGCCCCTTACCGCGATGCAATTCGCCCGCGGCATCGTCATGCCCAACCTTTCACCGCCGGTGACCACGGTTGAAGCCGCCCTCGCCTATCGCGCGCGCATTCTTGCCGCATTGCCGGCGGGGGCGGATTTCGTACCGCTGATGACCTGCTATCTGACCGATACGACGACCCCAGAGGAAATCGAGCGGGGCTTTTCGGAACGGGCCTGGATCGCTGCGAAACTCTATCCGGCCGGTGCGACCACCAATGCCCATCACGGCGTGACCGATCTGAACCGGCTTGCCCCCGTTCTGGAGCGGATGGAGCGGATCGGCATGCCACTGCTGACCCATGGCGAATCCACCGATCCCACCGTGGACATATTCGACCGCGAGGCGCGCTTCATGGAGGAAAGCCTTGTGCCGCTTCTGGCCCGGCATCAGGGGCTAAAGATCGTTGCCGAACATGTGACCACCGCCGAGGCGCTGGATGTGGTGCGAGCCCATGCGCCGCGCATGGGAGCCACGATCACGCCCCATCACCTGATGATAAACCGCAGCGCCATGTTCCAGGGCGGGCTGCGTCCGCATCACTATTGCCTGCCCGTAGCCAAGCGCGAACATCACCGTCTGGCCTTGCGCAAAGCAGCAACCGGCGGCGAGACCTGCTTCTTTCTGGGTACGGACACCGCACCGCATCCGCGCCGCGCCAAGGAAGCCGCCTGCGGTTGCGCCGGCATCTTTCATGGCGCGATTGCCCTGCAATGCTATGCCCAGGTCTTTGCCGAAGAGGGTGCCCTTGACCGGCTGGAGGCTTTTGCCGCGTTCAACGGTGCGCGCTTTCACGGCCTCGCCCCCAATGAGGGGTCCGTGACCCTGGCCGAGCTTCCGGCAGATCCGCCGCAGCCGCTTGATCTGGGGGAAGACGAGATTGTCGTCTTTCGCGAAGGGGAAACCCTGCCCTGGTCCATCCTCCGCTGACAGCGGATTCAGCACCCGGTACGCGGCTGTCAGCCAGGCTGCCGCCTGTGACGGCCCATTTTCTGCGGGGAATACCATCATGTCCGTCAGCCAGTCGCGGTCGCGGGCCGTTCTGCCCTATCTGGCCCTTGTCGCAGCCTTCGTGATGTTGCCCCTCGGAACCGCATTTTCAAAGCAGCTCTTTCCGCTGGTTGGTGCGGCGGGAACCGCCTTCTACCGCGTGGGCTTTGCTGCGTTTATCCTGCTGCTGCTCTGGCGTCCGTGGCGCAGGGCCTGGAGCAGGCAGGAATTGTTATCTATGGTGGCCTATGGCGGCGCGCTGAGCGGCATGACGCTGTGTTTTTTCATGGCCTTACGTACCCTGCCACTCGGCATAACACTGGCGATCGAGCTTCTCGGGCCGCTCGCAATGTCGGCCCTCTACGCGCGCAGCCTGCGAAACCTGCTCTCGGTTTGCCTCGCCCTGGGAGGGGTCGGGCTGCTGCTGCCGATCCGACAGGATATCAACAGCCTGGATCCGATCGGAGTAGGGTTTGCATTGGCGGCGGGGGCATTCTGGGCGCTTTACATCATCTGCGGCGCGCGCGCGGCACAGGTGCATCCCGGCCATGCAGTCAGCCTTGGCCTTTGCTTTGCTGCGCTCATCATCGCACCTTTCGGCATCAGTTCGGCCGGGGTCAGTCTCCTGATGCCATCCTCGATCCTGTTGGGGCTGGTGGCGGCAGCGATTTCGGCCGTCATCCCCTATTCACTGGAAATGGTCGCCCTGCGCAGCATCCCCAAACCCGTTTTCGGTGTTCTTCTGGCGGCAGAGCCAGCCATGGGATCCCTGATCGGTGCGCTCTGGTTGCTGGAGGCGCTCAGCCTCAGCCAAATAACGGCCATCGTACTGATCGTTCTGGCGGGTATCGGAGCGGTATCGAGAACTTAGACCCGCCTCACAATTGTTCGAGGCAGTGCTGTCGTAAAGGATCCGGGTGCTTTATTTCCCAGCGACGACGCCAGGGCAACCGGATCTGATCTGTGCGGGCCTTCGAAGACCAGCTTTCCGAGCCGGTCCGGGGCGCGTCTTGCCTGCCGCCCCGAGAGGTGCGGGTGCCTCCCGAATTGGTCAAGGCCATAGAGCAATTCAGGTGATGCTTGAGCCGGGCAGAACGGATCAGCGACCAGTGGAAAGTCATGACTTCATGCCACTGACGCCTTAGCCTGTTCTGATTACCAGGCGCTTTCCTCCTGGGTCCAGTATCTGATCCCAGCCTCGGCCATATCGCAGTCCTGGACCGGTGTTCCCAAGGAAGTGCCGATACCGCCCACAATCCCGCGTTGCCAGATGACCTGCAGCCCCCCGCCAATGGCAGGGCATCCTTCCATTCCGAAGAAGGATCGCGCCAGCAAACCCTGTGGGATCAAACATCCTGACCCCTTCAGCCGCTTTGCCTCGCTGATATCCATACCGCCATAATTGGCCTTCCACGTGCAGATGGTGGCATCGCTGACGCCGTGCCTCCGGCACAGATCGACGACGGAAACCCAGGCTTCCTGCACCCTCAGAATGCCGATGATCTGGGCTTCGGCAACCCTGCTGCGCTTCATCTCTGGTCCTCTCGATTGGGCCAGAGCCGAGGTCAAACCGGATTGGCCGCAGGGGGTAAGGTCACCTCATGGTCAGCGCAGAAGGCGCCAAAAAGGCACGGGGCCAGGCATAAGGCGGCAGGCTGCATTCAAAGTGTTGACACTTTTCTGCTGCTCCACAATGTTGCCAGCCAACGAACTCGATCAGTGGTAAGGGAAGAAAATGGTCACTAAGGCGCGTGTTTTCAGGGAGCTTCTGAAGTCAGAGCCCATCCTCGTCTCTCCAGGCGTCTTCGATGGATATTCCGCAAAGCTGGTCGAGCAGATGGGCTATAAGACCGCCTGCACCACCGGCGCGGGCCTCGCCAATGCGCGGCTCGGTGTGCCCGATACGGGCATCATGAGCCTGACGGACAATCTCGAAGCGGTACGCATTCTTGCCCGCTCGATCACGATCCCGCTGATGGCCGATGCCGATACGGGCTATGGAAACCCGGTCACCGTCTTCCATGTCGCGAAGCTCTTTGAGGAAGCCGGCGTTGTCGGCATCAACATCGAAGATCAGGTCAGCCCGAAGCGATGCGGCCATATGGCAGGCAAGGATGTGATCGATGCGCGCGAGATGGCACGCAAGATCGAGGCCGCCTGCAATGCCCGCAGGGATGATGATTTCGTTATCCTCGCCCGCACGGATGCGATTGCCGTCGAGGGGCTGGATGAGGCGATCCGCCGGGCGCAGCTTTATGTAAAGGCGGGGGCGGATCTGATCTTTGCCGATGCGATCAAGGGAGAGGACCAGATCCGCCGCCTGGTCGAATCGGTGGATGTGCCGGTTTCGGTCAATATGGGCTTTGGCCTCCGTTCACGCCCGACGACACCGCTGATTCCGGTGGCGCGGCTGGCAGAGCTTGGGGTGAAGCGCGTAACCCTGCCCCGGATGCTGCCTGCGGCGGCCGTGCTGGCCATGCGGCGGGCGCTGGTGGCGATGAAGGATTCGCTCGACAGCTTTGAGCCGACAGAACGACCGGACCTGCTCACCGATATTGATGATTTGTGGGATCTGATGGGCGAGAATGATGTTGCCGGTCTGGAAGCGCGCTATATGGACCTTGACGGGGTCACATACTGACCACGACCCGGACTGAGGCCATATGACAGAGCCAGAACCGAAAGCAGCGGCGCTTGGCGACCGGGTGTTCCATGCTCTTCTGGAGCAGATCCATTCCGGCGCCATTCCTCCCGGCACCGAAATCCGCGAAGCGCGGATTGCGGCCGAAATGGGCGTCAGCCGAGGCCCGGTACGGGAGGCGGTGCGCCGCCTTCAGGGCCTCGAACTGATCACCCGCGAATCCTGGCAAAGGGCGCGGGTGGTCCGGCTGTCGCGTGCGGCTATGATTGATCTCTTCCAGCTGCGCGAAGCGCTGGAAGGCTGCGCCGCCCGGCTTGCGGCGGAACGGATGCAGCCTGCATCTGCGCAGGCGCTGCTTGCGCAGTTTGAGCCGCTGATTGATGGCCCGGATCTGGATTTTCATGAGCTGGTCGCAGTTTCCAGCGGCAATGAACGGCTGGTGCGCACGCTTTGCGGCGACCTTTATCACCTGCTCAAGCTCTATCGCCGCCAATCCGGCGCGGTGCCAGAGCGCAAATCCCAGGCCGCTGCCGAGCATCGCGCCATTGCCGCCGCGATTGCCGCCGGAGACGGGGACCAGGCCGAAGCCCTGATGCGGGCCCATATCCGCCTGGCGCTGGATCAGCTGCGCGCTTTGCCGGAAGGCGGAGCCTGAGGCCTGTTTCATTTCGGCTTGCCTCTGGTCCGGAAACGGCCCCTGTCCTGTTCGTTGCTGATCTGTGCCTTGCCGCGTTCCGCCGGAACGGCGTTCAGACGTTCGGCGGCAAGATCAGCCCAAAGCGCGATGGCCTGGAGTGAGACATCACACCACATCAAATGTATCTTGTATGAGACATAAAGCTATGCGATAGGACTATCCGGAGCCTTGGCTGTCCGTTTGCCCGAAACCACAAGACTGAGGAGAGTCGGATGGCCGATGCTGCACGAGTAACGGTGATCGGAGCCGGGCCGGTAGGGCTGGCGATTGCGGTCGTGCTCAGCCGCCGTGGCACAGATTGCCTTCTGCTCGAAAAGCGCGCCGGGCTCAGCACCGCATCAAAAGCGTCGACCTTCCACCCGCCGACGCTGGAAATCTTTGAAAAATTCGGGGTTCTCGGGCCAATGCTCGAGAAAGGGCGCAAGGCGACCCATATCCAGTATCGCGATCCCGACGGTGTTTTTGCCGAATTCGATCACGCTTTGCTGGAGGCCGACACTCCCTATCCTTTCCGCCTGCATCTGGAGCAATCGGCGATCACGCCGTTGATGGCGGATATCGTGCGCGGCTCGGGCCATGGTGAGATCCGCTTCGGTGCGGAGCTGCAAAGTCTTGAAACACTGGAAGACGGGGTGCGCGTCGGCTGGTCTGACGCGGATGGCGCCGTTCATCATCATGACAGTGACTTCGTGGTGGGGGCCGATGGCGCCAGCAGCACGGTGCGCGATCTTCTGGGTCTGGAGCTGGAGGGTATCCACTATCCGGGCCGGGTGCTCAGACTTGTTAGCACCGACCCGATTGAAGACTACCTCCCCGGGATCGGTCAGATCAGCTATATTTTCGACCGTGACAACCGCTCGGTCAGCCTGCTGCAAATGCCCGATTGCTGGCGGCTTATCATCCGCCTGCCCGCCGGGTTTGACGAGGATGAAGTGGTCAGACCGGAATGGTACATGGCAGAGTTGCACCATTTCCTGCCGATGCTTCCCGAACGCCTCACTCTTCGCAGCCATGACATCTATGGCGCGCGGAAGATGCTGGCCTCCTGCCATGGCAATGACCGGGTTTTCCTGATTGGCGATGCGCTGCATCTGACCAATACACGCGGCGGCATGAATATGAACTGCGGCATCCATGATGCCTGGGTGCTGGGCCATGCGATTGCCGATGCGCTGGAAAGCGGCCAGCCGGGGCTTGCCGAAGCGGCAGCGATTGCAAGGCGACACGTCGCGGAAGAGGAGCTGCTGCCCCGCACCGACCGCAATGTCGCGGGCGGGCCAGGATGGCTTGACGAAGTGCGCCGCCGCGCCGCCAGCCCGGAAAACGCGCGGGAAATGCTGGTGCGAACCACCATGCTTGACATGGCACCGCCGCGCAACGCCCAGAACCTGCAGCCGGACGCCCGGAAGGCACCCGCACAGACCATCCAGCCGGAGACCGCAAAATGACCGTCGCAGCCGATCTTCTCGCCCCCGCCGCCCGTGTCGGCCTGATGGTGCCGCCCGCCAATCCGACAGTTGAACCCGAGCTGCGCTTCCTGCTTCCCGAAACCGTCGGGCTGCATGTGACCCGCTTCCCCGTACGCCCCGGAACGACGCTCGAAGAGCGCAACCAGGCCTATCTTGACCAGTATCCGCAGCGACTGGGCGATTTCGGCTCGATCACGCTGGCCGCGACAGCTATTGGCCTGACCGGCCCGTCCTACCGGCTGTTGCCCGAGGGCGATATCGCGCAATGTGAACGCCTTTCGACCCAGGCAGGTCATCCGGTCGCGACGGCCAGCCTCGCGATCCTGCGTGCGCTTGAGGCCCTGAAAGCAAAGCGGATCGCCCTGGTCTCGCCTTATCCCGCCTGGCTCACCGAAAAAGCCAGCGCCTTCTGGACGGCCTTTGGTTGCGAGGTGACCCAGATTGTCCCGATCTCGGAAGAGTTCCGCGCTTATGAGCTGACAACAGATGAGGTCGCGGCCGCCCTCGGCCGGGTAGATCACAGCGGCGCGGATGCCGTGGTGATGAGCGGCACCGGCATGATCACCGTGCCCGCCGGACTTGCGGTCTCTGGCCGCGGCCTGCCCTTCCTCTCGTCCAATCTCTGCACCGCATGGTGGTTGCTGAAGACGCTGAATGTGGCGCCGGGCGAGAACATGAAACGCACCGCCCCCGAGCTTGCGCAAACCATTGGCTGAACCGCCACACCAGACTGGACGCAAGCCCCTGTGCGGCCTATAGCTTCTGGTAACCCGGTGCAGGATCTACAGTAAAGCAATGATGACACAAGCCCGACAAAGCAGGGATTTGCAGGACATCATTCCGCTGTATTTCCGGATCTTCCTGGTGCTGGATCAGCAGATTCGCGCCGGAACCTGGGGCGAGGGCGAGGTCATGCCCTCCGAGCAGGAGCTTGCAGCTGAATATGGCGTCTCGCGGGTGACGGTGCGCAAGACCATGGCCCTTCTCGAAGAGGCCAATCTGATCACCCGCCATCGCGGTCGCGGCACCTTCGTCAATCCGGAGGTGCTGGACCGTGGCCCGGGAGACAGTATCAGTGGCTTCAAAGACAATATTCGGGAGTTTGAGGAAACCACGTCGGTTGAGCTGCATGAATTCGCCGAAGTCGATATTCCGAATGATCTGGCACGCGAAACCGGTCAGTCGCTGAACGGTCCCGCGCTCAGGATCCGGCGTACCCGTCGCCGCGGCGAAGTGCCGTTCTCACATTCCGTCGTCTATGTTTTCCCACCGGAATCGAACCTTCTTTCCGAAGAAACGCTTGGCAACCGCACAGTGGTTGCGGCCCTGGAAGAACAGGGTTTTGTCTTTTCCCATGCCGAACAGCGCCTGACTGCCGTTGCCGCTGATCCGGAGCTGGCCGGCCATCTTGGCATGGCCCCCGGCGCGCCGCTGATCTGCATGCGCCGCACGGTTTTCGACAGCACCGGGCGCCTCGTGGAATATCTGCGGATCTTCTACAATCCGGAACTGTTTGAATACCGGGTAAGCCTTTCGCGCGAACAGGGCGAAAGCCAGACGCCGCAATGGGTCCGGCGTGGCCAGGACTTCGCATCCTGACCGGCCCTTCCGCTTCTTCCTGACATCCCGCGAATTTCCGGTCTCAGCGGCAACCGGAAGCCCTGCCCTTGCGCCAGGCTGAGCCGCCACATTCGAAACCGAACAGATCTGCCAGGCTCCCCGACAGGGGCCTGAGCAATGCCAGACGATGTGCCCGGATTCTCTCCCTGTAATCCGGATGCTGCGCATCAGAAGCTGCGCCCTTCTCTTCAATCATATTTGTTTTATTGTATTCTTTATAATACAACTTTCTTGACAGTTTTCGCGATCTGCACCAGGATGGCGTCAGGAGAGCCGAGGCATGAGCATTACCCAGATTTCCGAGGACCGCGCCGATGGGCGACAGGCCTCTGTTGCAGCCGAACTGGCAAGGCTCGTCGCCACACGATCCGCACCCCTGCCCTATTCATTGCGGATCGTCCTTGAGAACCTGATCCGTAACAGCCAGGACGAGGAGCGCGCCCAGATCCTTGAGGTCGCCGCCTGGAGACCGGGGGCACCGGGTCTTGTGGTGCCTCTGGCGGTCGACCGGGTGGTGCTGCCCGATTCCAGCGGGTTGCCGGTGCTTATGGATTTCGCCGCCTTGCGGGATGCGCTTTTGCGGGAAGGCGGCGACCCGGCCCGCGCAGAGCCGCAGATCCAGTGCGACCTTGTGGTGGATCATTCGCTGATCGTCGATCAGGCCGGGCATCCGGGTGCGATGCAGCACAATCTGAAGATGGAATTTCGCCGTAACTCCGAGCGCTACACCGTCTTTCGCTGGGCGCAGCAGGCCTTTGAAAAGCTGCGGGTGATCCCGCCCGGCATGGGCATCATCCACCAGGTTCATCTGGAATATCTCGCGCGGGTCGTCACGGCAGACGGGCATCCGGAATTCGTGCTGGGCTGCGATTCCCACACCCCGATGATCAATGCGCTCGGCGTACTCGGCTGGGGCGTTGGCGGGATCGACGCCGAGGCCGCCCTTGTGGGCGAACGTTACCGCGTCACGATCCCGCGTGTCACCGGCGTGAGGCTGACCGGCGCATTGAGACCCGGTGTCACCACGACCGATCTGGTTCTGACGCTGACGCAGCACCTGCGCGCATTGAACGTCGTAGGGGCCTTTGTCGAATTTACCGGCCAGGGGCTTGATCACCTCGCGGTCCCTGAACGCGCGACCCTGTGCAATATGGCGCCGGAATATGGGGCGACCTGCGGCTATTTTCCGATCGACCGCCTGACCCTCGACTATCTGCGTCAGACGGGCCGCGACGAGGCTCATGTCGCTCAGGTCGAAACCGTTGCGCGCCGCCTCGGCCTGTTTCGCGACAACGGGGCGCCGGAGCCGGAATTTTCCGACCTGCTTGAGATTGATCTGTCCGAAATCGAGCCCTCGCTTGCGGGACCGCGCCGTCCGCAGGACAGGCTGGCCCTGTCACAGGTCGCGGACGCGTTTCGTGCGGGGCTTTCTCTCCCCGCATCGGCGGGCGGGTTCGAGGCCGGGCCGCATCCCGATCATGGCCGCCTGGCGATAGCGGCAATCACCTCCTGCACCAATACCTCCAACCCGACGCTGATGCTGGGCGCAGGGCTGCTGGCCCGTGCTGCGGTCGCGCGCGGGTTGAGAACCGCAAAAGGCGTGAAGACCTCGATGGCGCCGGGGTCGCGGGTCGCGCTCAGCTACCTCGGAGCGGCCGGGCTTCTCAAACCGCTGGATGAGCTGGGCTTTCATACAGTCGGCTTTGGCTGCACCACCTGTTCAGGCAAATCCGGCCCGATTGACCCCGACATCCAGCATCAGGTCAGCGCGGAGGGCATGGTCGCCACTGCTGTGCTGTCCGGCAACCGCAATTTCGAAGGCCGCACTCACAAGGCCGTCCAGGCCGCCTATCTCGCCTCGCCGCCGCTGGTTGTAGCCTATGCGCTGGCAGGACGTATCGACATTGACCTGACGCGTGAGCCGCTGGGCCATGATCAGGCGGGCAAGCCGGTTTTTCTCGCCGATATCTGGCCGGGCGAAGAGGAACTGGCGGCGCTGAGCGCAACGGCGCTCCGCCCGGAAGATTATCGTCAGAACTACGCGAAAATCGCACAGGGCACCGAGGAATGGCAGGCGCTGGAGACACCGGAGGGCCCGTTCTTCCACTGGGATAAGGCCTCCGCCTATATCTCCCGCCCGCCCTTCTTTGACGCGGATTTCCTGGAAACCCGCCGCACTGTTCCGGATCATCTCGACGCGGCCCGCGCGCTGGCGGTTTTTGGCGACAGCCTGACGACGGACCATGTGACCCCGTCGGGCGAGATCACCGCAGATACGCTTGCCGGTGAATACCTGGCCAGCCAGGGCGTGCCGGTCAGCGCCTTCAACGCCTATACGCAGCGGCGCGGCAATCATGAGGTTATGGCGCGGGCGACCTTTGCCAATCCGCGCATCCGCAACCGCCTTGTCCGCCGTCCGGGCGGCTGGACCCGCTACCTGCCCGATGACGCAGAGATGCCGATCCATACCGCCGCCCTGCGCTACCGCACAGCTTCGGTTCCGACGGTTATCCTCGCCGGGCGCGATTATGGCATGGGTTCCAGCCGCGACTGGGCAGCGAAAGGCCCGGCTTTGCTGGGGGTATCGCTGGTGATGGCACAAAATTATGAACGCATTCACCGCTCGAACCTGATCGGCATGGGGATCCTGCCCGCGCTGTTCCAGGAGGGCGAGAGCCATGAAAGCCTCGGACTGAGCGGTGAGGAGAGCTTTGCCATTGACGGCCTTCACGCGGCGATCAGGACCGGAGATCCGATCCGCGTCACCGCCACCGCGCCGGATGGTAGCGAGACCCGCTTCAGCCTGACCGCCGATCTTCACGGTGCCGATGAGCGGGCGTTGCTGGCCGCCGGTGGTATCTTCCCGCGGCTGTTTGACCGCCTGCTTGCCCCTGTCTCCTGAGGTTTCGATGCATTTTGACCTGATCCTGAAAAACGGAACCCTCGTGATCCCCGGCACCGGCCTTGTCGACGCCTCGGTCGCGGTCACCGGCGGGCGCATTGCCGCGCTGCTGGCGCCGGGCCAGATCGCAACGGCCGTCCGTGTGATCGACTGCAAGGGAAAACACGTCTTCCCCGGCGTGATCGACCCCCATACCCATATCGGCTTTGGCGCAAAAGAAGCTGACTTCCTGACCGAGAGCCGTTCCGCCGCGCTTGGCGGGGTGACCGGCATGATGACCTTTCACCGCTCGGACGATCTGGCGCTGTCGACCGGGCCGTGGCGCGAGGCGGGCGAAGCGCGCTCGATCATCGATTTCGGCTTTCATTTCGGGGTCACCAGCCGCGCCCATGTCGAGACGCTGGCAGAGAATGCGGCGCGGTTCGGGGTGACCTCGATCAAGGTCTATCTGATGTATAAAGGCGCCGCCGGGGCCGCCAAAGGCTTTGGCGAAGTCGATGACGCATTGCTGTTCCGCGCGCTGCAGGCCGGGGCAAAGATCCCTGGCGCCGTGGTGGGCGTGCATTGCGAGAATACCGAAGTCATTCCCGTCTTCCGCGAACCGCTGCGCGAGGCAGGGCGCGACGATCTTAAGGCCTGGGACGAACAGAGCCCCGGCTTTCTGGAAACCGAGAACGTCTTCCGCGTCTGCTGGTTTGGCGAGAAAACCGGCTGCCCGGTCAATATCGTGCATATGTCTGCGGCGGAGAGCCTCGACCTCGTGCGCCGTCTGCGCCGGCCCGGCAGAGCGCCGATCCATGTCGAGACCTGCGCGCATTACCTCTCGCTCTCGCATGACGATGCCAGCGGATCGCTCGCCAAGGTGAACCCGCCCCTGCGGTCGCAATCCGATATCGACGCGCTTTGGGAAGGGGTGCGGCTGGGCGAGATCAGCACCATCGGATCGGACCATGTGCCCCGCAAAGCCGCGACCAAAGAAGGCGGCATCTGGAATGCGAGCGCAGGTTTCCCCGGAATCGCGACGCTCTTGCCGGTATTGCTGGACGAGGGCTGGCACCGGCGCGGCGTCGGTCTGGACGTGCTGGCGGCGGCAACCAGCGCAAATGTGGCGGATCTTTACAATCTGGCGGGCCGCGGTCGTATCGCACCGGGCTACAGCGCCGATTTCGCAATTGTCGATCTTGATGGCGAGACGCTGGTCGATCCGGACCAGCTGGAATCGCATTCCGACTATACGCCCTGGGCCGGGCGCAAACTGAAAGGCGCGGTGACCGCAACCGTGCTGAAAGGGCGTCTGATTGCTGAGGGCGGCAAGATCCTGCCCGGCATCGAGGCCGGCGGCGAGTATATTTTCAGAACTGCAGGGAAAGCGTGAAATGACGGAACGGGTCTGGGATAAATTCCTCACCGAACATGACAAGGAAATCTACCAGCTCGCCGGATACGGCAAGCGCGGCGGATTTGGCAAACGGCCCGCCCTTTTCATCATCGACGTGCAGTATAATTTCTGTGGCGACGAACCTGGTGAATCGCAGATTGAAGGCGTGAAGAAATACCGCACCCATTGCGGCCCGGCGGGCTGGGAAGCGGTAAACCGGATCGAGCCGCTGCTGAAGATGGCGCGCGAAAAGAACCTGCCGGTGTTCTATACGCAGTCAGAGCGGCGCCCCGATATGCTCGACAGCGGTGTTCAGATCGGCAAGAACCATCGTGGGGGCGAGAAGACCTCCACCGAGGGCAGCCATGCGACCCAGACCGTCGCGCCACTTGCGCCGCAGCCGCAGGATATCCTGATCGGCAAGCGCAAACCCTCGGCCTTCTTCGGCACGCTCTTCATGAGCCACCTGAATTTCCTTGATGTCGATACGCTGATCATGACCGGCTGCACGACATCTGGCTGTCTGCGGGCAACCACGGTTGACGCTTATTCTTACAATTTCAAGGTGATCATACCGGAGGAAACCGCCTTCGACCGTTTCGAGGCGAGCCATGCGATCAACCTCTTCGACATGAACTGCAAATATGCTGATGTGATCCCCACCACCGAGGTGCTGGACTATATGAAGGGGCTGCCCCGCCGCGAGGCCTGACGGCTCAGCGTCCCGCACTTAAAACATGAAAGGCGGCCCAGATACGGGCCGCCTTTTGCTTCCTTGTTTCGCTGAAGGCAGGGCGGTCAGGCACTCCGCCCGGAGGCAAAGGCGATGGCCCTGGTAACAGCCGCTTTGGTGAGGGCAATATCCTCATCCGAATGCGTTGCCGAGAGATAGAGAAGCCCTCGCGCAATGGTCTGCACACCTGCAAGCAACAGCTCACCACAGAAGGCTGCGGTCGCGGCGCGGTCGATCCGCGGCAGATCGCCAAGGCCTGAGACCTGATCAATCCCGAGAAAGATCTGCAACGCAGAGCCGGTCCGCGCAACCGAAAGTGGCAGCCCCGCCTCGCGGGCAGTCTCGCGAATATGGGACTCCAGATCCGCGCCCTGCGCTTCCATGCGCGGGAATATCTCATCCTCGCGCGCGATCAGTTCGCGGATGCAGGCAACAGATGCCGCAACCGACACCGGATTGCCATTGAAGGTGCCACGATGCAGCATCCTGCCCGAGGCCACCGGCTCCATCGCAGCGCGGCTGCCGGCGACGGCGCTGATCGGGAACCCCGCCCCCATCGCCTTGCCGATCACCGAGAGATCAGGCGTCACCCCGACCAGCGCCTGCGCGCCACCGGTCCCCAGCCGGTAACCCGAAATCACCTCGTCGAAAATCAGCACCACGCCCTTTTCACGCGTCAGGTCGCGCAGCCCCTCAAGGTAGCCGGCCGGCGGCATGAAACAGCCGCCATTGATCGCAACAGGCTCGAGGATAACGGCGGCGAATGTGTCATCCAGCACCGCGCGCAGCTGGTCCAGATCACCCCAGTCCAGCACCGTGACCGAAGCCGCCGCAGCCGGGTCCTGGCCCAGCGTATCCGGCCCGTCATTGCCCGGCATACCCGCAATCTGGATCGAATCGAACCAGCCATGATAATTGCCGCGAAATTTCACGATCCGGGTGCGCCCGGTCGCAGCGCGTGCAATCCTCAGCGCCAGCTGGATTGCCTCGGAACCCGAGCTGGCAAAGGCGCTGACTTCAGCCGAGGGGAGCGTCTGTGCGATCAGCTCACCCAGCTCCGCCTCGCCCTGATGGATGGTCGCGGTCCTGAGCCCGAGATCCAGCGAAGACTTCACCGCCCCGATCACCCCTTGCGGACTGTGCCCGAGGATCAGCGGCCCGTAGCCAAGCGCGTAATCAATGAAACGTGCGCCGGATATATCCCACAAATGCGCCCCTTCGGCGCGGGCCACCACCAGAGGCGCCGGCAACTGGCGCCCTCTCGGGGTCGAGGAGCAGCCAAAGGCCACTGTCTTCAGCGCGCGGGCGCGGTGCTCACGGGCAGCGGTTACAAAAGCGGGCTCTGCCATGGTCAACTCGTTTCGAATGTTCATTTACCGAACCTTCTCATCTGCTGCGAAAGTCAGCGCGCGGATGGCTTTCCAGCTGATTGAGACATCATCGCCCGCTGCCGGGCGTTTCGTGCCAAGGCCACGCGGCACATAGGCGGTTATCGGGCCGATCCCTGCGACCTCCATCACCGCGCGGAAATGGTCGCCATGATAGATGACATCGCGGATATGGGCGGCGAAGCGGTTCGGGGCGCCCTCTTCCGCACCAAGCCGGATATGTTCGGGACGCACCAGCACCTGCACATCCTCGCCATCCGGCTGGGAGCCGGTCGCAGTTGTCAGGATTTCGGTGCCTGCCGCTGTCCGCACCGTCACGGTATCAGCATCCCTGCTGCTGACCTTGCCGGTGATGACGTTATTCTCGCCCATGAACCGGGCGACGAAAGCGGTCTGGGGCCGGTCATAGACCTCGTCCGGCGGGCCGATATGCTGAATGCGGCCCTCGTTGAAGATCGCCACCCGGTCCGACATGGTCAGCGCCTCGGACTGGTCATGCGTCACATAAAGCATGGTGAGGCCCAGCTTTTCATGCAGCTCGCGGATCTCAAGCTGCATATGTTCGCGCAGTTGCTTGTCAAGCGCGCCCAGCGGCTCATCCAGCAAGACCATCTTCGGCTCGAATACCAGAGCGCGCGCGAGGGCAACCCTTTGCTGCTGGCCGCCCGAAAGCTGCACCGGACGGCGATCTGCCACCTTGTCGAGCCGGATCATATCCAGCGCCCGGTTCACCCGCGCTTCGATCTCGTGCTTTGCGAATTTGTGCATCCGGAGCGGAAAGGCCAGGTTCTGCGCCACGGTCATATGCGGAAACAGCGCATAGTTCTGGAAGACCATGCCGAAATTGCGGGCATAGGTCGGGGTGTCATTGATGCGCTTGCCATCAAAGATCACCTCGCCCGAGGACGGTTTCTCAAAGCCCGCAAGCATCATCAGGGTGGTGGTCTTGCCCGATCCCGATGGTCCGAGCAGCGTCAGAAACTCGCCTTCGGCAATATCGAGATTCAGGTGATCGACCACCTGGACAGAGCCGTCATAGCTCTTGCACACATCGCGGAACCGGACGAACGGCTGAGAGGGGTCTTGCGAAGACATAGGCATTTCCTGACGGCTGTGGCCGGTGAGAACGAAGAACTAGCGGCGGATGCTTTCGCTGCGGGCGCGAACGATTTCCGCAACGATCAGCATGGCGGTTGAGAAGAGGATCATCAGCACCGCTGCCGCCGCGATGGTCGGGCTGAGCATTTCGCGCAGACCAGAGAACATCTGGCGCGGCAGGGTGATCTGTTCCGGCCCTGAGAGAAAGATCGCGATGATCAGCTCATCAAACGACGTGGCGAAAGCAAAGATCGCCCCGGCAATGACACCTGGCATGATCATCGGCAGCACCACCTCGACAAAGGCCGTGAAAGGGCCGGCGCCCAGCGACATTGCTGCGCGCAAAAGCGAGTTATCAAAGGTCTGGACGGCGGCCAGCACAGTGATCACCACATAGGGCGCGGCGATGATGGTATGGGCAATGATCAGACCCGTGCGCGAGTTGGTCAGCCCCACCGTGGCAAAGCCGAAGAACAACGATGAGGCGATGACGATGGTCGGCACCACCATCGGCAAAGACAGCGTTGCGATCACGATTTTCTTGCCACGGAACTCGGACATATGCAGGCCGAAGGCCGCCAGAGTGCCCAGCGTGCTGGCCAGGATCATGGTGGCGATCCCCACCACAAAGCTGTTCCATGTCGCCAGCAGCCAGCGCGGCGAATGGAAGAAATCCTCGTACCAGCGCAGCGACCAGCCCGGGGTCGGCAGCGTCAGCACCTCGCCCGAAGAAAAGGAAAGCGGGAAAATCACGAGGATCGGCAGCACCAGAAAGGCAAAGACGAGGATCGCGAAGATACGGATTGCAAGCATCATGGCTCAGCTCTTCCCCTTGCCCATAGAGGGCATCAGCCGCCCTGCCACCAGCAGGATCAACCCGGTAAAGAGCAAAAGCAGGAAGGAAAGCGCCGCCGCCATGCCCTGGTTGATAGTGTTATTGGTGAAATAGTCGATATAGTAGCCGACCATCTGATCAGTGATGCCGCCGACCAGCGCGGGTGTGATGTAAAAGCCCACGGAGAGCATGAAGACGATCAGCGCACCGGCACTGAGGCCAGGCAGCGTCAGCGGCAGGTAGATCAGCAGAAACTGTTGCCACGGCTTCGCCCCGAGCGAGGCACCCGCCCGCACATAATCACCTTTGATCCGCGCCATGACACTCAGCAGCGGCAGGATGAAGAAGGGCAGCAGCACATGGACCATCGCGATATAGACCGCTGGCCTTGTGAAAATGATCGCCTTCGGCTCCGAGATCAGACTGGCCGCGCTCAGCAGACCGTTGATCACGCCCTCACGCTGCAACAGGATGAACCAGGCGGTCGAGCGCACGAGGATCGAGATCCAGAACGGGATCAGCACGCACATCATCGCTATCGCCTTGCCACGCCCCGTGAGGGTCGAGAGATACCAGGCAGCGGGGTAGCCAATCACCACGGTAATCAGGGTCACCGCCGCGCTGATGAGGAAGGTGCGGAGAAACAGGCTGCGAAAGATCGCCTGATCCTCGCTGACCGGAACAATGGCGCCGGTGTCATTATAGCGCAGATCCAGAGACCGCAGCACATAAGTGGCGGTATAGGGGCTGCCATGAAGCTTCAGCAGCCGCCAGATCTGTGGCTTCCCCCATTCCGGGGCAATTTCGGGAAGCGAGGTCGCAAAGGGCGCCTCAAGCGTATCCGCGCCGGACCGGGTCTTTGTCAGCGTCGACCGCAGCCCGGTCGATTCAAAGTTCAGCCGCCGGGTCAGCGCCCCGAAAGCGCGATTGTCGAGCCCCGCCCCCATATCGGCGACAACCGCTGCGAAGGCTTCTTCAGGGGGCATCCCCTCACCGTCCCAGGCGTCAAGCGCCAGCGTCGTGCGGGGCAATGCGATGCTTATTTCGGGGCTGTCAAAGGCACGTTTGATTGAGACCCCGATCGGAATGACGAAGCCGATCAGGATCAGCAAAAGAAGAGGCGCAATCAGCAGCCATGAAACGGTCGTTTTGTTCACTTCGCCACCCACGCCCCGCAGTCGGTTCTGGCAGGCGCGTCCTGAAGCGGGCGCCTGCCGGTTCATTCAGTGATCAGCGCGCAGCCCAGGCCGCGAACCGTGCTTCCAGGTCCTCGCCATGGATGACCCAGAATTCGGTATTGATCCGAAGGCCTTCATCCGTGTGGTTCAGAACCATACCCGGATTGCTTTCGCGGATGACCGGATCCTCGTTCACCTCTTTATTGGCCGGCGAGATTGGCCAGATTTTCGCCTGCTCGCGCAACGGGCCAACATCGGTGATCCAGTCGAGCATCTTCATCGCCTCATCTTTCTTCGGCGAACCGGCGACAACTGCCCAATAATCGACCGAATAGATCAGCGTGTTCCAGTCGAGCTGGTAGTCTTTCTTGTCTTCGTTCATCGCGCGCAGGATACGACCGGTGAAGGCCAGCGCAAAGTCGACCTCGCCGCTGCCGACGAATTGCAAAGGCTGCGCGCCGGTGCTCCACCAGACGACATGGCCTTTCAGCGTATCAAGCCTGGCGAAAGCACGGGCCACGCCCTCTTCGGTGGCGAGAAGCTCGTAGACCTCTGCAGAAGGCACGCCATCCGCAAGCAGCGCCGCCTCAAGCGTCATCTGAGCAGTAGAGCGCAGGGACCGCTTGCCGGGGAATTTCTCAACATCGAAGAAGTCCGCGAAGCTCTGCGGTCCGGCGGCATGTTTCGATTTGTCATAGAAGACAACTGCGCCCCAGCCGGCGCCGCCAATCCCACATTCCAGCGCTGTTCCGTCGATGAATTTATCTTTTTTGACAATATCATAATCGACGGGTTCGAAGATCCCGTCTTCACAGCCGCGCAGCAATTCCGGCTCGCCGATCATCTGGATGTCTTCGGTGACCTGACCGGTTTCGACCATGGAATAGATCTTGGCCAGCTCGCCGTCTGACGCATCATCCTTGACCTTGATTCCGGTCGCTTCGGTAAAGCTTTTGAACAGCGTCTCGCGCGCCGCATCCTGATAGCCACCGCCCGGCCCGATGATCACAAGGTCGCGCGCCTGCGCCCCTGCAGCAAAGCCGAGTGCCAGCGGCAATGCCAGCAGGACGGAGTTCCGGAGCCTTCTTTCTCTCATTTTGGTCACTCTCCTGTCAGAGGGCAGGCGACACACCGGCCCATTATCGTTATCCGGAAGCAGGCAGCTTTCTGCTGCCATCAGGTCGCATGGCGCCGGATAGTTTATATAGTAGCAATAATAATACATTTATATATTTGGCAAGCAGATTTTGCTTCCGGACATATCGCAGACCTGCGGAGGCGGCCATGACAGCCGAGACAGCATCTTGCAGGGCAGATGTGTCTTAAGCTATATTGTAGCCACTATAATACATTTGTCACGCAAAACAGGACGGTTGCCATGCCTATCTCCAACCCGACCGGGCCCTTCCAGCCGCAGGCCGCCAATCCCGCCATCCGTCCGACCCCGGCCCGCGATGGCATTGTCGAATACCAGCTCTATATCGACGGCGCCTTCACCCCCGCAGCTTCGGGCGGCCGAATCGAATCGACCGATCCGGTCTCCGGCGAAGTCTGGTCCACCATCGCCCGGGCGCAGAATGAAGATGTCGACCGCGCAGTCATGGCCGCCCATCGCGCGTTCAACGATCCCGCCTGGCGCAGCCTGTCTGCCACGGCGCGCGGCGCGCTGCTGCGCAAGCTCGGGGATCTGATCACTGAAAACGCCGCCTGGCTCGCCCAGCTGGAGATGAAGGATAACGGCAAGCTGATTGCCGAGCTGACCGTCCAGATGAACTACCTGCCGAATTACTACTATTACTATGGCGGCATGGCGGACAAATTGCAGGGCGCAACCATCCCGACCGACAAGCCGGGGGTGATCAACTACACCCGCTATGAGCCCCTGGGCGTCGTGGCCTGTATAATGCCCTGGAACTCGCCCCTGCCGCTGATGAGCTTCAAACTCGCTGCGGCGCTTGCGGCGGGAAATACCGTGGTGCTCAAACCGTCGGAGTTCACCTCGGCCTCGACGCTGGAATTCGTGAAGCTGGTGGAACTGGCCGGCTTCCCGAAAGGTGTGGTCAATGTGGTGACCGGCTATGGCCATGAGATGGGAGAGGCCCTTGTCGCGCATCCGAAGGTCGAGCGCATCGCCTTTACCGGTGGGCCGGTCGCAGGGCGGATCATCAATGAACAGGCTGCCCGCGCGATGAAACGGGTCACACTGGAGCTGGGCGGCAAATCCCCGAACATCATCTTCGAAGATGCCGATCTGGATCAGGCGGTCAAAGGTGCGGTTGCGGGGATCTTTGCGGCCTCGGGCCAGACCTGCGTGGCAGGTTCGCGCCTGTTGCTGCAGCGGTCCATCCATGACCGCTTTATTGAAAGGCTGGTGGACTTCCTGAAGGATATCCGCTTCGGCCACCCGTCGGACCCCGACACCCAGATCGCGCCGATCTCAACCGCGCCGCAGCTGGCAAAGATCGAGGAATATGTCGCCATCGCCACCGCCGAGGGCGCAAAGCTGGTGCGCGGCGGAAAACGTGCCGCTGTCGCAGACTGGCCCAACGGGCTGTTCTATGAGCCCACGATTTTCACCGACGTGAAGAATTCGATGCGGATCGCGCAGGAAGAAGTCTTCGGCCCCGTCCTTTCGATCATCCCGTTTGAAGACGAGGAAGAGGCGGTGCAGATCGCCAATGATACCATCTTCGGTCTGGCCGCAGGGGTCTGGACCCGCGACCTCGCCCGTGGTCTGCGCATGACGGAAAAGATCCGCGCCGGCACGGTCTGGGTGAACAACTACCGTTCCACCTCGATCACCTCGCCCTTTGGCGGCTTCGGGATGAGCGGCATCGGTCGCGAAGGTGGCATGACCGGCATCATGGAATATGTTGAACTGAAAAGTGTCTGGCTCTCGACAGGGGTTGAAATCCCGAACCCCTTCATCCGGCGCTGATCCGGTCAGCGTTCCCGCCGGATCGACACATTTCGACGGGCGCCGCCCGGGCAAGCTGCACGGTTTGCTCGGGCGTGTAGAGCCCTCACCAATGACTGTTCAAAATCATGCTGAGTCAGCGGAGACCAGGCCGCAGACACAGCAATCCCTTCAATCCGGACATTGCGAACCGCAGCTATGCGGTTTGACGCCGCGCCTGAGAGCAGAGAGAATTTGGTATCTCAGGTCAGAGATCGCCTGTCGACTGCCGCACGTCAATCGAGCTCACCAGGGCCGCAATGACAGCGGGGCTGCGATGGCTTGGATGTTCGACACCCCCGACAGGGCCTTTGCCTTCTTCAGGTGCAGCTGCCCCCGTGGGATTTACGACAACATGAAGACGGCGATGGACACCGTGCGCTCGCTCTTCGCGGCTTCTGTCACAAAAATTGCCGCCCCCCCGATTTCCCGGTCGGTCGCATCTGTCTTTTGCATGCCAGCGGAATCGAAAGCGCGGTCATGATGGCCGGATTCAGGGGCCTTCACTTTCCGAAGTCGGTGATCACGCATGTCGCTTTCTTCTGCTTCAGCTACGCTGTCTCCTGTCGTGACCCGGAAAAGATCATGGCCGGGCGCGGTGGCGAGGTCGGGTATGTGACGCTGAACCGCCAGATCGTGTAAATCGCGCCACCGTCTCAGTTCCGCGCCGGCGTCAGAGGGTGCGGGCCGATTTCAGCAAGCTCTCTGCGCCACGGGCCAGAATGCCAGCGTCAACACCTACGGCCAGGAAATCCACCCCGGCGGCCAGAGCCTTTGACTGCAAGACCGGATCCCCGGTCAGGAGCCCGGCGGGCTTGCCAGCTGCGCGGATGCGGCGCAGAGCATCGAGAACCGCTGCCCGCATATCGTCATGGGTCTGCTCCGCGCCATATCCAAGGCTTGCCGCCAGATCTGCCGGGCCGACGAAAAGCGCATCCACCCCCGGCACCGCCGCAATATCCTCAAGCGCGTCCAGCGCAGCCCCGGTCTCGATCTGAATCACGGTACAGATCTCCTCTGCCGCATGGTCGAAATAGCCCGGCACCCGGCCAAAACGGGTCGCGCGGGTCAGGGCCGAAACCCCCCTTATCCCCTCGGGCGGATAGCGGGTCGCGGCCACGGCGGCCTCGGCCTCTTCGCGGGTCTGGACATAGGGGATCAGCAGGCTCTGGGCGCCAAGATCAAGAAAGCGCTTGATCAGCACCGGATCATTCGCAGCCGGACGCACCACCGGGCTGACCGAAGGATAACCGGCGATTACCTGAAGCTGCGGCAGCACGGTCAGGGGATCTGCGGGCGAATGCTCGGTATCGAGCAACATCCAGTCATAGCCTGCGCCGGCAATCACCTCTGTCGTCAGGCCCGAAGACAATGTGCTCCAGAGCCCGAACTGTGTCTTGCCCCGCGTCAGCGCGGCCTTGAACGCATTGGTGATCATTCGAACCTCACGCTGATCGCGCCCATGGGGCCGTAATCGGCCTGGATCACATCGCCCGCAGCAATATCCACCGGCCGGGTGAAAGAGCCGCCCAGAATGAACTGACCCTTGCGCAGGATCTCGCCCTGATCTGCAAGTTTGTTCGCAAGCCAGGCCACCCCCGCAGCCGGATGACCCATGATCGCAGCCGAGACGCCGGATTCCTCGATCACCGCGTTTTTCGACAGGGTAGCGCCGACCCAGCGGATGTCGATGTCGAAGGGTCGTACCGGCCGGCCGCCGACAACCACGCCGCCCGAGGCCGCGTTATCGGCAATCGTATCGGTGATCGCGCGCGGCACCTCGGTGCGGTAGTCGATGATCTCCAGCGCGGGCACCACGAACTCGGTTGCCCGCATCACGTCATAGATATTGCAGCCCGGGCCCGTCAGATCTTCGCCAAGGATAAAGGCCAGCTCGACTTCGAGGCGCGGCTTGATGAAGCGCCCTGCCGGAATTGTCTGGCCATCACGGAACATCATATGATCGAGGAGCGCACCATAATCCGGCTCGGTCATTTTCGATGCCATCTGCATCGCGCGCGAGGTAAGGCCAATCTTGTGACCGACCACCCTGCGGCCCGCCTCCAGATGGTGGCGCATCCAGCGCCGCTGGATCTCATAGCTCTCGGCGAGGGTCAGGCCGGGATGGCTGCGCGAAAGCTGCGGGATGATCTGCTTCGAAATCTCGGCGTCGTAGAGCGCGCGGGCGGCCTGGTCGAGATCGGTTTCGGTCAGGGACATCAGATTCCTCAAAGGCTAATGGCAGAATAGAGGGGCGCCGGAGGCTGCGGCCTTACGGCAACAATCCCGGCAGCCAGAGCGAGATGAAGGGCAGATAGGTCACCGCCATCAGCACGGCGATTGCGACGCCGATCATCGGCAGGATCGCTTTGGTCACCTCTTCGATCGACAGTTTACCGATGGCGCAGACAATCATCAGGCACAGGCCAAGCGGCGGCGTCACCATGCCGATCACCAGATTAAGGCAGACGATAACTCCCAGATGCACCGGATCGACCCCGATCTGCGCGGCAAGCTCGGTCAGCACCGGCAGCGTGATGATCATCGCGCCGATAGGTTCGAGGAAACAGCCCAGCAGCAAGAGGAAGATGTTGATGATCAGCAGCACGACATATTTGTTATCGGAAATCGACAGCATGGCGCCGACGATCTTTTCCGGGATCCGCTCGATACCGAAGACGAAGGATACGATGCTGGCCATGGCGACAATCAGCATGATGCCTGCGGTCATAATGGCCGAATTTACGGTGGCAGTGTAAAAGCTCTGCCAGGTCAGGCTGCGATAGAGGAAGACGCTGGCCGCCAGCGCATAGAGCACTGCTATCACTGCCGCCTCTGTCGCGGTGACGATGCCGAACCGGATGCCGCCAAGGATCAGGAAGGGCAGCAGCAGCACCGGCAGCACACGAATAAAGGCCCGGGCAAGCGCCCGCCAGCCAATCCAGCCACTGCTGGGATGATTGTTGCGATGCGCCGCCCACCAGGCATAAAGCGCCAGCGCCAGGGCAAGCAGAATTCCCGGCACGATCCCGGCCAGAAACAGCGCCGAAATCGAAGTGCCGGTCAGCGCGCCAAAGACCACCAGTTGCAGACTGGGCGGGATCATCGGCCCGATCAGCGAGGAAACCGCAGTCAGCGCCGCCGCATAGGGCGCGGGGTAGCCTTCGCGCTTCATGCCGGGGATCAGGATGGTGCCCATTGCCGCTGCATCCGCTGTGGCAGAACCGCTGACGCCCGAGAAGAACACGCTGGAGCTGACATTGACCTGGGCGAGACCACCCTTCAGATGGCCAAAGGCTGCCTGCGCAAGATCGATGATCCGGCCGGAAATCCCGCCCACAGTCATCAGATTACCGGCCAGGATGAACAGAGGCACCGTCAGCAGGATGAACTGATCAACGCCGACGATCAGGCGCTGCGGCAGGGCGATCAGCAGATGCGACTGGCCGACGATCACCAGATAGGTCACCGAGGCAAGCCCCAGCACCATCACCACCGGCACACTCAGCAGGAGGAAGATGGCAAAGCTGCCCATGAAGAGGCTCATGCCAGATCTCCTTTCGGACGGGCCAGTTCCCGCAAAGTGCACAGAAGATTGCCCAGCACATGGCAGGCAAGGATGGCAAAGCCCACCGGCACCGCCATATAGATCCACTGCATCGGGATCCGCAGCGCCGCCGCTTTCTGGACCGCATTCATCTGGGCGAATTGCCAGCCATACCAGATCAGCAAACCCAGCAGTGTCAGCATCGAAAGATGGACCAGCACCGAGAACACCAGCGCAATACGGCGACTGAACCGCTGCGTGAAGATCGTGACACCGATCATCTCGCCCCGATCATAGGACAGACCCGCGACGATGAAGGTGATGAGGATCAGGAGGAAGCGCGCCGCTTCCTCCGGCCAGAACAGCGCAGATTGCAGCGCATAGCGCGACACCACCTGAAGGGCCGTCAGAAGGACGATCCCGACCATACAGGCGAAGGCGAAAGCCCCTATCACCTTTCGATAGAGACTGAACAGGGAATGGACAGACATTTACGGGCTCTCCGCCTTTCGCTCGTGCGGGGGATCAGTTGGCCGCAGCGGCGCGAACGTGATCGGCAAAGGCCTTCACCAGCGGGTCGCGGGCCTCGTAGTCTTCGACAAGCGGCTGGACAAGCGCACGGGCTGCCTCGACATCGTTGAATTCGACAACCTTGACGCTTGCAGCTTTCAGCTCTTCAAGCGCATCCATTTCCTGCTGTTTTGCCGCAGCGACCTGGGTTGCGATTGTCTTGCGGGCTGCCTCGGCCAGTGCGGTCTGCTCGTCGGGAGAGAGACGGTCATAAAGGCTTTTGTTGACCACCAGCACGCCCGGGAAGAAGAAATGCCCGGTCAGGCTGAATTCCCGCGCCGCCTCGTAGAAGCGCTCGCCATAGACGGAAGAGACATTTATCTCTGCACCGTCAAGTACACCGGTTTCCAGCGCGGTATAGACTTCGCCATAGGCCATCGGGGTCGGCGCTGCACCAATCGCCTCGAAGATCGCGATATGCAGCGGGTTCGGAACCACGCGCACGCGCAGCCCCTTCATATCCGCGACCGTATTGACGGTGACCCGGTTGTTCAGGAAATGACGGAAACCACCCTCATAATATCCCAGCCCGGTCATGCCCAACCCGTCCAGGCTGACAAGCATGTCCCTGGCCGGCGCCGAGACAAAGGCCTCGGCCAGCTCGTCATAGGACCCAATCAGCCAGGGAAGCTGCAGCGCGTCCATCACCGGCGTGAACAGCGAGAAGGTCGAGGAAGAAATGATCGCAGCGTCCACGGTGCCAAGCCGTACACCTTCCAGAAGCTGACGGTCGTCGCCAAGCTGACGAGCCGGATAGATGCTGATTTCAATCGTGCCATTGCTTTCAGCGGCAACAGCGTCGCGGAACATTTCCGCGCCAATATGGAACGGGTGCGAGGTCTGGGTCACATGGCCCAGGCGAATGGTCACGTCAGACAGGGCCGCGCCCGCCGACACACAGACAGCGGCAGCAACACTGATCGCAGCACAGAATCGTTTCATCGTCATCCTCCCCTTGGCCTCCCAACCAACATCATGAGCAGACCGTATCTGTGAACGAGATATCGGTATCGATTAATGTTGTTTTCAAATGCACGGGTGATTGTCAAGCGTATCGTAACGACATACGATACTGCTGTCTCGTTGATCAATACGATCACGGAATCGAGTGAGCGACCCCGCTACCCCTGATCCGGGGCAAGTCGGGGGAATGGGAAGGACGAATGATGACAAAAGTGGTTTTGCGGCTGACGGAAGATGTTTTTCCCGCCGGTTTCACGCAACATGCCTATCTTCCGGCGGCGGCGCGGGCAATTTATGTTGTCGAAGGCGATGTGACAGTCGAATTCAGCGATGGCGCGCAAAATCACCAGGCCGGGGGGGCATGGCTTGGTCAGAGCCCTGTGGCCCTTTCAGGCGGACCGAACGGGACTCGGCTCTGGCGTTGGGATCTTGTGGCACCAGATGCGCCCGGGGATGGCAGGCTGCAATCGGCACCGGGCGTCACCTCGACGGCCCGCCTCTCGGCAGAGCTTGATCTTGATCCGGCGCAGGAATGGCTGCTGCGCTGCGACCGGGTCGGCTTTCCCCCGGGCGGCGTCGCACTGACCCATGTTCATCAGGGGCCTGGCATCCGTTGCTGTCTGAAAGGCGAGATAAGCATCGAGACCCCCAGCGGGAAAGGCACCTATGGGCCGGGCGATCCCTGGCTGGAAATCGGTCATGAGCCGGTGCTTGCCCCCACGACCGAAAGCAGCCCGACCTCCTTCATCCGCACTTTCGTGCTGCCGAGAAATTGCCGCGGCCGCAGCTCTATCCGGTATGTGCGCCCCGAGGATGCAGCGGCACCGAAAGTTCAGGACTACTTTGTTTTCGGTGAACGTTTTATAGATTTGCCAGGATAATATGTGAGGTGGGAATGAAGCCGCATTTGGTGCCGGGCGCAGCAGCCGATGATTTGCCCGCTGATGGCCAGGCCGATGTATTGCCGAATGCGGTCATCTCGCTTCTGATCATGGAGGCGCTGGCCGGGGCCGATGCGGCGCTTGGGGTCAGCGATCTGGCACGGATGCTCGACATGCCGAAAGCGCGTGTCCACCGGCATCTCTCCGGTCTGCGCGAACATGGCTATGTCGTGCAGACCGGACGCAACAACCGTTACACGACCGGCTGGCGGCTGCATCTTCTGGGGCAGCAGCTCGTGCGCAAATTCGACATCATGGAAATTGCCCGCCCCGTGATGGAAGAGCTGCGCGATCAGGTCGGGCAAACCGTCGTCATCTCGACCTTCAATGAAAACGAAGTTGTGGTCATCGACGTGGTTTCCGGGCGCAGCCTGCTGGAAATCGGCCTGCGGCCAGGCACGCGCTTCGCGCTCAACACCGTGGCGCAGGGTAAAATCGCCCTGGCGTTCGGCCCGCAGGATCTGCGCGACAGATTGTTCGGAGCGGCGCTCACCGCCAGCACAAGCCACACAATCACCGATCCCGACCGCCTCCGGGCTGAAATCGATCTGACCAGAAATCGGGGTTGGGCCGATGCGCCGGAAGAAATCTTCTCTGGTATTAATGCGATCGCCGCCCCTGTTTTGCGTAACGACCGCACGCTGTTCGGCGCTCTTGCCCTGGTAGGGTCGATCGACTTCATTCCGAAAACACCCGATCCGCGGATTATCCGCTTGCTTCAGGATAGTGCGGAACAGATATCGGCCGGGCTGGGTTACCGGATCTGACAGTGAAGATCAGGCGCAATCCGGCATCTATGAACCGCATCTGCACCGGCGAAGCCATTCCAGCGCGATAGCCGGCGGGTTCAGGCCAGGTCATCCCGAGCCCTTACACCCTGGATTCCTCGTGTGAATCCCGATCGCTGGTGACTGCTGCAACAGCGCCCTGCGGTTTGTACTAGCTGACCCCGGGAAAGGTCACCGTTTCACTATCGGACGGTCTTCCTGCGAGATGTTCAGCTACGAGAGAGCGAACACATTCAAAGGCGACATTTGCGCCTGTTATAGCGCGGGCCTGTTCCGCTTCTGTAAGCTGCACTGCATCGAGTGCTGCCCTGAAGTCGCGCCACTGTTTGGCACGACCTTCCGGGGCTTCAGCCAGGTGACGGGCGCCATGTGTGGCCGAAAGCCCCAGCTTCAGGGCAGCCCTGAAAAGGAAGGCGGCGCCGAGATTAGAACCCTCGACAACATAAAGCCAGCCAAGGGCCTCGGGGAGCCCGGTATCCTCGGCTGTTGCAGGTGCCGTGACATAATCCGGCAGGGTAATGCCAAGATCAGTTGCGTCCTGCACAACGGCCGCAAGCCGGGCACGGTTCGGCAGATCAGGGATAAGATTTTGCAGCACCTGGGCGTCATAGAGAGGCGACACATCGCGGTGGAATGCGTGCTGGACCTTAAGGAATTTACTGTAGTTCGAGATGCTGTCAAAGGGGCGGGCGGCCATGATCGACGTGTCGAGCTTTTCATGAGTCGATTGGGTCGCTGCACGCAGAACCGCCGCGCGGTCGGATACCTTGCCCCGCGCCGGTGCTGCGGATGTTTCCTGATCGATCATGTTCTGGAGCCTGTTGTCATGAGGGCGGTGATTTATCCGGGCGCATGGCGCCCGGATCATGTGTCAGAATTTCGCAGTGAAGTTTATGCGGAAGGTCCGACCGGGCGCGGGCATCAGCGCCGCGTTTAGCGCATCCATGTAGTAGCGGTCAGTCAGGTTATCGATGGCAAAGTCGATCTGCTTTGCATCGTCGATCCTGTAGGTCGCATAGACATCGACCAGCGTATAGGGGTTCCACTTACCCGGTTGAATCTGCGAAGTATTTGCGACCGTGGTTTCAACGAGGCGGCGTGAAAAATAGCTGATCCGGGTGCCGATATCCAACCTGTCATTGAGAAGCGTATAGCCGAGCTGCAGCGTGACCTGATCCTTTGGCGGCACATGTTGCAGCGCATAGCTGTTAACGAAACCACCACCATTGCAAAGCTCCTGGTTCCACACCGTTCCGGGTCGGGCGCAGTAACGTGACGTGATCGCGTGATTCCAGGTCAGCCTTGCAGAGAAATCGCCCCGCACATAATCGGCCGCGACTTCGATCCCCTTCATTCGGGCATTCTCAAGATTGAGCATCCCCAGCCCGCCAATGAACCAGTTGGGGGCGAGTTCGGTCGGAACGTCCGAACGCGTCACATAGTTGTCGATATTGTTGTCATAATAGGCCAGATGCAGGCGCAGGGCGTCATCTTCTGCCAATACGCCGGCAAAGGATTTGTTCACGCCCAACTCCAGGCTTTTCGCGTTTTCCGGACGCAGATCTGCGGGAACACTTCCGGTCGAGAAGCCGTTGATCGTCTCGAAAATGCTTGGCATTCGGAAGCTGTCGGAATAGCGGGCATAAAGCTGAAGTGTTTCTGTCGGTGCCCAGCTGAGCGAGATGTTTTTTGACAACCCATGACCGGAAAGCGTGGTCGTTTGACCCGGGACCAGGTTGAAACGCATATTCGGCCAGTAGCTTACGCCGTCCCAGGCCAGCTTGTAATTGTGGTCGGTCGTTTCGAAATCCGCGTAACGCAGGCCCGCAGCGATCTGCCATTCCGGATTGATCTGCCAGTCGGCATTTACGAAGCCGCTGATCTCGGTTCGCTTCCCGGTTCTTGGTGGAAACTCCATCTGATCGGTGAAGGCGCGGTTGTTTTCCAGACCATCCGGCAGCCCCATATTCTCGCGCTGCCATGCACCACCATAGGTCAGCCTGAAGTCGCCCGGAATTGCCGTGATGAGACTTTCATTGGAAATGGTAACGCCGTCGCGCACGACGCGGGACCAGATATAGGATGTGGTCGTTATGCCATTGACGGTTGTCAGGCTGGTCGGGCGGTGATCGAGGTCGGTTCTGAAAGCATCGACCTTGAGATTGACCAGATCGCTTTCCGGATCCCATTTATAGCGCAGAGTATAGGTCTTCAGATCAAGCGTATCGAGCGGCGACTGATAGCCGCCCACGGCACTTGTATGCGTGCCAAGTCGGGTGGGCATGATCTCGCCATAGCTGCTGTCATATCCCATATAGCTGAGTTCGAACTCTTGATCCGCCCCGATGCGGAAATTGCCCTTCAGCAGGACCGAGGTATTCTCATTCGAGGTGTTGAGGATCTCCTCGCCGCCTTTCCAGGGCGAGAGGCCTTCATAGCCGATCACATTCGAGCCATAGCCGTTATCCCCGAACTCGACGAGATGGGCCTGCCCCCGGCCATGCTCGCCGGAAAAATAGTTGCCGTTGACGCGGCGGGCAACCGAGGCAACCAGATCGACATTTTCCGAGGTGAAGGCGGCAGCGATACTGGCGCTGCCGCCTGTCGGCTTCAGGAGCCCTGGGCGATTCATATTGCCGCCATCGCGCGTATTTGCGGGCTGGCCGATCGGGAAATAGCCGCCCGCGACCCCGCCCAAAGTCTGTACCTCCGGCGCGGAAGTGCTGTTTGTATTCACCCCGGTGCGGATCCGGAACCCCAGCTTTTTGCCAGGCAGCGGGATGTCGTGGACCGAAAGCGTCCGCATCCGCATGATACCGCCAATCGCGCCCGAGGCATCGGCGCCCGTGCTGGCACCCTTTTCAATTGCGACCTCACCGATGAAATCAGGGTCGACATAGCTGCTGGACCGGGCACCGTTATAGCCGCGATAGACAGTCTGCTGGTTGCTGGCGCCGTCAATCACCACCGCAACGCGGCCTTCGCCCTGCATCCCGCGAATATTGACATCAAGCGCACCGGAATTGCGGCTGTCGCCATTCAATACGCCAGGCACACCAGAGATAAAGTCGCCAACAGATGTGCCGCGCTTTTGCGCCACTTCCTCACCCGAAACATAGGCGACCGAGCCTGCCGTTTCGAAAGTGTCGTCATGGCTGCCAAGACTGCCGCCCCCCAGAAGGATGGTGCCCAGCATGACATTGCCGGCAGGATCTGCGCCCGTTTCCTCAGCGGGCCGGCCAAAGATAATGACGCTGCGTGCGTCGCTGAAACTGTAGCTGAGCCCGGTATCGGACAGGAGCCGCGAAAGCGCCTGCTCGGGCGGCAATGTCCCGGTCAGCCCGGAGGTATTTTTGCCCGATGTGGTGGCATCCAGATACGAGATCTGCACGCCCGCCTGACGACCCCAGACGACCAGCGCCTGCCCCAGCGGGCCCGCCGGAACAGAGAAGCGCACCTCTTCCAGGATTTCCTGTGCAATAGCCGCAGGCGCAAACACCGCCGCCTGTGCTGCAAACATCACCGTGGATAGCAAAAGAAGCCGACACAGGCTTCCTGTTCCCGGCCTCACCGGGTAATAGTCTGAAACTGCACGTATTTCGCCCACGGCGTCCCACTCCTTCGGTCAAACTGAACTGGAGGGTGCGCCGTGCCTCGTTCCGCTGGAACGCCGTGGGTATTGCCCGACCCTGTAAGTAATACAATCGGACAGGCGATTCATTCGGCATAAACTGCGAAAAAAGTT
The DNA here is from genome assembly GCF_900105075.1 of Rhodobacter sp. 24-YEA-8. NCBI lineage: Bacteria > Pseudomonadati > Pseudomonadota > Alphaproteobacteria > Rhodobacterales > Rhodobacter > Rhodobacter sp. 24-YEA-8. The sequence continues at coordinate 118,434 of NZ_FNSK01000004.1, read as the reverse complement.
CAGACTGCGGAAATAACGGTCAAAAGGCCGCTTGCATGGCGGATCCTGGCGCCGGTCGGGTGAACCGCTGCCGCCAATGCGCGCTCGGGCTCTGAGATGTCAAAAAGCCCGCTCACCCTGGCTCGCGCGATCTCCGCCCCGGCGATGATAACGGAGCCGGGCAACCAGCGCGCGATCCGGGCCACCAGCGATTCAAGCGGCTCAGCTTCGGCGATGATCAGCCCCTCTTTCCAGATACCGGCAAGCGATGGATCGCGGCTGCCCTGTTCCGAAAGACCGGTTGACGGGTCAATGCGGAGCCATGTTCCGCTGTCGATCCGCTGTGATACGCGCCCGGCCAGGCTGAGCGTTCCCCGACTGACCGCCAGGTTGACGACGCCGGCATCACTTGACGCCTCGAATGAGGCGCTGATCGTCCGCGCCTCCATGCTGTCTCCCAGTCCCAGCACGAATGGCAGACTCGGATCCTCGGCCACTTCGAACCAGGCCATTCCCTGCAAAAGCCGGAGCTCGCGGGGCCTTTGCGATGCGGGGCCGGCGATTGCGCTGTCCGGGCCCAGAGTGACGCGTGTTCCGTCCGGCAATTCCAAAGGCAAGAGCTCAGCGGTAGTCGTGATATGGTCGGCAGTCAGGCGCAGGCGCAGGTGGGGCACAGCCCAGGCGCCGGCCAAACTGCAGCCGATCACGGCAACTCCGCCCGTCACCAGTTTGCGTCTGGAGATGCCGCGCCCGCCCGCCTCTGGTGCGAGGGCGATGCCGCTAAGACCATGGGCTTCGGCGACGCGCAGCCAGATGCGGTCATGCTCGGGCGAGCGCGCGCGCCAGACAGCAATGGTCTGCTGCGTGACCGGATTATCCGGGGCGATCTGCCGCCGCATCGTCAGATCAATGGCCTCATCCAGCAATCTGGCACTTTTGCTGTCCGGATCTGGCCGAGTTGCGAAAGCGCAGCACATGTCACGTGCCTCCGGTCCGCAGGACAATCAGGCGATAAGTCGCGCGGATCAGCTCCCAGGTGCGGGTGGTCGAGAGGCCCAACTCCTCCGCAATACGAGCTATGGCGAGGTTTTCCATGCGGTGCAGCAGGAAGGCGCGGCGCTGCCGCTCCGGCAGTTCCGCCAGAACCGCGGCGACAAGGCGTAGTTGCTCGCGGCTTACGAGAATGCTCTCGGTATCGGGTGCGCCGGCCTGCGCAGCCTTCGCTTCGGGATCATCCAGCGGAAGAACGAAGATAAGCGCCTGCCGTTTGGTGTGGTTGACCCAGAGATTGCGCGCCACCCGGTGGAGATAGGCCTGCATCAGATGGTCCGCCGCATCACTGTCCGGCCGTGCGGCTATCGTTCTGACAAACGCATCCTGGGTCAGATCGGCAGCTGTTTCAGCATCAAGGCCGCGCCTGCGCAGGGCGCTGCTGATACCCGGTGCATGCCGCCGAAAAAGGCCCTGAAAGTCCCAGGCCATGCCTGACGCTCCGATTGTTGCCGGTTCCAGTCGCCGGGCAAGACGAATCCACCCGGTGGCTGAGGGTCTGTTTCTGCTTTTTTTGGCCTCGGCTATGGCGGAGATGCTGCGTTTCCCGAACCCTGTCAATTGCTATCCGGCCTTTGTGTCGTGCGGCTGGTCTGCGTTCAGCATGCACACCAGCAGGTGGTCATGATCGGTATCGCATCATTGGTGCCAGCAAAGGGTATCCTGGAGTCTCAACAGAGCACAGCCGCCCGGCTGGAACACCATGTCCGGATTTCAGAACAATCTCCTTCTGAATTTCAAGCAGACAATGAAACCACACGACATCTATCTCGGTCGGCCCGCCGTTTCCGGCAAGAGCTTCATACCTACCCAGCATATTCGCTCTGTGTCGTAAGGCGGTGAGCCCAGGTAGTTTTCAAGTTGACATGTTGAACCGTAGCGCCACGGGCACCGCGGCAAACCGGCTGAAGCATTTCCAGGAGGGCACGGTCGACCCATTATCGATGATCGGCATCGACCACTGTATCTTGACGGAATTCCCGGAATGCTGCCGTCCGACCGGGACCGCAACAGTTTTTCTGTTGCGGCGACGGCTCATCTTTCCGGTGAGAATTAGCGCCGCGGAAAGATAATCAGGTCATGTTGGCCCATGATTTCCCTGGCTCTGTAATGTCGGATCTAAAACTGCGCGCCCCAGTGGCCTTCTGTACAGATGCGATTTTGGAAGGTTGCCCGGTAGTAGCCCTAAGATGCGATCCCTTCAGGGCGGCGTCCTGGATACCTGAAGGCCAATGGTCCGTTCTGCCGTCCGGCGGCGCGCAGGGCGTAACGCCGCCGCCGACCGCCCATCGAAGCTATGGCTCAGGGGCCTACTTGCGTGCCGCGCGGCCCTCTTTATCTCGCACCCGATTTTTTGAACACAGGCAATGGCTTCCCGTACTTGCAACCCGGAGAGGTTGGCTGCAGCCTCTCGCCCGACTTCACGGCAACAAGGGGATAGTCATGGCATTCAGACACAGAATGGTCAGCGCCTTGATCGGTATGGCGGCGATGACATGGCTTCCGGCGGCGGCCAGTGCCCGAGAGGATGCCGATCTGCGCGTCCTGATGGCGCTGTTGCCTGCTTCTGTCTTTACGTCGGCAGAGCAGGGCTATGTCGAATATCTTGGCCTTGCACAGCTTTTGGGAAAAGACGGTTCACTCTCGTCGGAGCATCTTGCCAGACTTGCCTGGGGCGCGAACATCCGGCCAGTTGCGGCTCTGGGCGCGGACCCGGCGCTGTTTCGCGCCAGATCCGGTATCGGGTTGAGCGATCTGCGCTGGCTGGCTGGTTTCGGACAGGCGCCGCAGGAAATCTCGCTCTGGGGGTTCCCGGATGCGTCTGCCGCTCAGGGCGCCTTTGACGGCCTGGCCGACCTTGGCTTCGCGCGGGCCGGGCTTCTGCCCGGTGTGCTGGCAAATGGCGATCCGGGCGCGATGGACTTTGCCCGCTCTGACGTGGCAGATCCATGGCGCGGCCCGATGGGCAGAACCTCCACAGTCACTTTGCGTGACGCGGCCCTGCTGCAGGCCGCAACTTCGGCCGATTTCGCGCCTGTGCTTGGCGCGTCAACGACCGCGCTTGAGAGCGATGCAGGACGTATCGCGCTTGCCGGGGTCGAATATGAAAGCGAGGGCGTGATCCAGGCCCTGATCCTGTCGCCGCTTGCCGTGGGGGCGCAGTCTGTCGATCCTGCATTTCTGATCGGCAAGACCCAGGAAGAAGCGCAGGCCGCATTCGAGGCCGAAGTCGCGAATATCTCCGCAGGGCTGCCGCTTTATTCAGGTGCCATTCTGGCCGAGGTCGTGACGCCGTCCGGCGCACAGGCCGTTCTTTCTCTCGCCTATCCAAGCTGCGCCGAAGCGGAAGAGGCGCTCGCGCGGGCCCCTTTGCTTTGGACCATGATGAACCCGGCCTATGTTCCCGCAGCCGCCAGACTCACGGGCCAGACCGTTGATGCGGCCCCAGGCTGCGCGGCGCGGATCGTGCTCGCCCCGGCTGAGGACAGCGAGGCTGGCAACCTCCCCGTCTTGCGTTCGGTTGTGACCGGCATCCAGTTCCGCGATGTGGCGATCCTGCGTATCGGTTCCGCGCCCGCTGCGGCAGCGGCTGACTAGCCGCCACCCCGGCAGGTATCGCCGGCGCTCCAACCTTCTGGCGGGCGGGTTTCTGCGCCACACGCCGAATGGCCGCTTAGCGGGCATACTGTCGCACAGCATTCTCGCTCTGCGACCGGCGGCAATGGGCCGGCGCCCTGGGGCCGCCCCTTTCGAGCCGCCGAGATGTATTTTCCGACAGCAATCAATGCGCCGCGCATTGCGGATCTGCCGTTATTTTTCTAATCAGGGGCAGAGCCATGTAAGCTCCGTCATGCGGAGCGGCACAGCCAGAGCATCGGGAAGCACAGGCACAACCGCCGCCCCTGCGGCTTCCCATCAAGCATCGCCAGGCTCGGCCCCCGTGGTTTCCGTTCCATGTCCAACACGCTGGATACGATCTTTATTGCGCAACGGCAGGCCCTGACCGGCTCTGTCCTGCGGCTTGTACGCGACAGGCAGGTGGCGACCGATCTGACCCAGGAAACCTATCTGCGAGCGCATAAAGCGGCACAACAGCAGGAAATCATCCATATCGAGGCCTTTCTGTTCCGCACCGCGCGCAATCTGGCGCTGGATCATCTGCGCAGGAGCCGCTTACGCCAGACCGCAGCGCCGTCGGATCCGGAAGCCGACAGCGTCGCACAGATCCCCTCCTGCGCGCCCACTGCCGAAACCGTGCTGATAGACCGTGAAAACCTGCGCCAGCTGACCGAGGCTCTGCGGCAACTCCCGGAACGGGTGCGGACGGTGGTGCGGCTCAGCCGGATCGAGGAATGGCCGAACAAGCGGATCGCGGCAGCGCTGGATGTGTCCGAGCGGACGGTGCTGAATGATCTGAAACTGGCAATGATGCATTGCCGCGATGTGCTGGCAAGGCGGGGGCGAACATGACGCATCACCCTCCTTCCCCACGTTACGGGTTTCTTTGCGCTTTTCCGGCGGTGAAACGTCAATACCAAAGTGGCACAGGCAATCATCGGATGACCCAATGACACGAGAGAGACAGGAAACAGACAGCGCGACCTTCACGCATGAGGATCCGGTGGCCGATCAGGCACTGGACTGGTTCGTGAACCTGCGCAATGAGGCGCCCTCTGCCCGGGCGAGCCAGGCCTTTGCGGACTGGCTGGCCGAAGACAGCCGTCATGCCGATGAATTCCTGCGGCTTGAGGACATGTGGGGTGCGCCCGGGTTTCGCGACGCTGTTCTTGCGGCGGCACCTGCGCAGTCCGGCGTCTTCGGGCTGCGTTCTGCCAGTCGCGCTGCCGGTCGCAGCGCCTGGCCGCGTATGGCCCGCGCAGGTGTCGCGGCAGCGGCGGTTTTTATGCTGGCTTTGGGGATCTGGCAGGGGCCGCATCTGTGGCGCATCTGGCATTCGGACTTCTACACCGTTGCCGGTGAACAGGCGAATCTGACCTTGCCAGACGGATCAACAATGATCCTCAACACGGCAAGCGCCGTGGCGATCGATTTCGCGGATGGACGCCGTGAGATCCGGCTTCTGGAAGGTGAGGCCTGGTTCGGCGTTATCCCCGATACGTCGAGACCGTTCCGCGTGACCGGGCAATATGGCACCGTCACCGTGACCGGGACGAAATTCAGCCTGCGGCTTGGCGCGGATCATGACACGGTCGTGCTGGAAGAGGGCCGGGTCGAGGTTGCAGGCTCCGGCGCGGTGGCACCGCCGGTCACGCTGGAGCCGGAACAGATGATTTTCCTCGGGCCTTCCGGCCTGTCGCAGGTGCAGGCGGCCGACAGTGCGAGCGCGCTCGCCTGGCGCCAGGGGCGGATCCTGTTCGACGAGACCCCGCTCAGCACCGTCGTCGATGAATTGCAGCGCTATCGCAGCGGGACAGTGATGATGATGAATTCCGCCGTCGCCGGCATGGCCGTCAGTGGCAATTACCGCCTCGATGATGTCGAGACCGCAATGCGGATTCTGGCCGAGACCGCCGGGCTCAGTCTGACCAGGATTCCCGGGGGGATCATAATTCTTCGTTAAACACTCAACTATTTTTTCCGTTTCACGCTTCCGAAACGTCATGCCTCTGAAGGGCCCGGGGATCCACATCTGAAACCACAGGAGCGGCCCGTGACCTGCAAAGGGATAGGGACATGACTGCACCGCATTTTTCCGGCCAGAGGCCAGCGTCACGGGCCAAAGGCTGGTTTCTTCTGACAACGATCCTCTGCTGCCTGGCGACAGCGCCAGCACTGCGGGCCGAAACGGAAGCCCGGCCCGGTATGGCAGAGAGCCGGTTTGATATTCCGGCGCAACCACTGCCCTCGGCGCTTGCGGCCTTCATCAAAGCAACCGGCTGGCAGCTCAGCTACCCGTCCTCGGCGGCGCAGGGCAAGATGTCACCCGGGGTCCGGGGGGCAATGTCGCCAGCCGAAGCGCTGGAACGCCTGGTTGCCGGCAGCGGTCTGGCTGTGCACCAGGGCGGAGCCAATGCCGCGGCCCTGGTCGAACAGAGCCGTGACCAAGGGGCCGCTGATGGATCCGTCATGCTGGGCACCATCGTTCTTGGCAGCGCCCAGATGGCAGATGCGGCTTTCACCACCCCGGGGTCGGTCAATGTGATCACGACCGAACAGATCGACCGTTTCACCACCGGCACCGTGTCCGATGTCTTCAAATCGGCGCCCGGCGTGATCTCTGCCGGCAACCGCGTCGGGCCATCCGTCGATCTCAACATCCGCGGCCTGCAGGGACAGAGCCGGGTCAGCGTCACCGTCGATGGCGCGCGCCAGACCAGTGGCAGCTACCGCGGCTATCGCGGTTCGCGCAACGAGACCTATATCGACCCCGATTTCATCGCGGGCGTTGATATCTCGAAAGGCCCCTCCTCCGGGGCAGGCGGCGTTGGCGCGATGGGGGGCGTGGTCAATATGACCACGATCAACGCCGAAGATGTGCTGGCGCCTGGCAAGGATCAGGGCTTTCGCCTGCGTTTCGGCACGGCATCGAATTCGGTCGGTGCCCCGGCCACCGGCACTGAGGCCGGTCGCAGCGGCGGCAGCGGCTTCAACGGTGACGCCTGGAACGGAAGCGTTGCATGGGCGATGAAACGCGAGAATTTCGACCTGGTGCTCGGGGCCTCACGACGCAGGTCAGGCAATTATTTCACCGGCTCGCATGGCCAGGAGAACTACAATACCACGGTGCATGGCACGCGGCTGCCAAGGGATCGCCCGATCTCGGTCTATGGCAAGGACAGCGAGGTTTTCAACACCTCGCAGGATGTCGCGACATATCTTGGCAAGGCGACCTGGACCTGGGGCGATCACAGCCTGCGGCTCAACGTCTCGCATTATCGCAATGTCTATGGCGAGACCGATGAGACGATGCTGAATTTCGGCCTGCCCGGCAGCATCATCTATATTCCGCCCAGCGAGTTCATCCACAGCAAGACCACGACGAAATCGGTGGGCCTCAGCTACAGCTACACCCCCGACAACGAGCTGATCGACCTGCGCGCAAGCCTCTGGGCCACCGAGGTCGATACCACCAGCGGGGTGATCCGCTCCCAGCTTGGCGGCACCGGCGAGACCAGCAACCGCACCTTCGGCGGCGATATCACCAATACCTCGCATATTTCGACCGGGGCCGGTCTGTGGACCATGAGCAACGGCATCGAGGCCGTTCTGGAGCGCGGGCGCAGCGACCAGATCACACTGGTCTATCCCTGGGCCACCAGCTATCTCAGCGCGAACCCGAATGCCAACCGCCGGCTCGCAAGTTTCTTCCACAAGAGCAAACTTGAAATCAATGACTGGCTCACCGTCTCGGGTGGCTTTCGCTATGATTACTACAGCCTTGAAGGCAAGGGCCTGACGGCGGGGCTGGGCGATCAGAGCCGCAACCAGCTGAGCAGGAATTTCGGCATCACCCTCGCGCCGCTCGAAGGGATGCAGATATTCGCCACCTATACCGAAGGCTGGCGCCCGCCAAGCCTGCGCGAACAGGGCGCGTTCGGGGCGGGTTCCATCACCATCAATCCGGATCTCGAACCGGAACGGGCGAAGAATATCGAACTGGGCGTGAATTATGCCCGGGACGGCCTTTTGCGCGACGATGACCAGATGCGGGTAAAGTTCGTTCTCTTCCGGAATGATTACGAAGATTACATCATCCGCAAACGCGCGCCGCTCAGCACCTATACCTGGGGCAATATCGAAAAAGCCGCGTTCCGCGGGGCAGAACTGACGCTGAATTACGATACCGGCGCCTTCTTTGTCGAAGGCAATGTCACCCATTACAGCAAGGTCGAAATGTGTGACGCCGGGACATGTGGCTTCACCACCGGGGCCACCGATTACGGCATCGTCAATATGCCGCCCAGGACCAGCGGGTCGCTGACGGGCGGCGCGCGGATGCTGGAGGATCATCGCCTGACGCTCGGCCTCAGGGCCTGGCATACCGGGCAGCGCTACAGCGGCTATGTCATGCCGGCCGGCGCAGTGAACCCGCCGACCTATTACACGAAAAGCACCATCCTTGATCTGTTCGGCTCTTACAGGGTCAACGAGACCTCCTCGCTGGATTTCAGTGTCGAGAACCTCACCGACCGCTTCTATATCGAGCCGCTTTCCGCCACGCCCCAGGCCGCACCGGGCCGCACGGCGCGGGTCAACTTCACCATGAAGTTCTGACCCCCTTCCCCGGGGCCGGGCAGCAGCAGTTGCCCGGCCTTTCCGTCCCTCACTCTCCGGCAGGCATGATCTTGACACTTCACGACACACCCACCGCATCTGAACCCACCGGCACATATGGCCGTGCCCGGCGGCTGCGCGAGGCCACCCATTCCACCCATGAGCGCCTTGACGCCGCGATCATGGCCGCGCGCCCATTTGAAAGCGTGCAGAATTACGCGCGGTTTCTGAAGGTGCAGTCTGGCTTTCACCGCGATGTGGCGCCGCTTTACCAGGATCCGGCGCTGCAACAGGCCTTTCCGGGCCTCGCAGGCCGGTCCCGCTTTGCAGCGGTTGCGGCAGATCTTAACGATATCGGTCTTGCCATCGCCGACGATACGACCTTGCCCCCTGCAGGAGAGGGGATGGATTTGCCCGAGGCGCTCGGCTGGCTCTATGTCGTCGAAGGATCGAACCTTGGCGCCGCGTTCCTGTTCAAGGCTGCGCTGAAAATGGGGCTTTCCGCCGATCATGGCGCCCGCCATCTCGCCGAAGCGCCCGAGGGGCGGGCGGCGTCCTGGCGCCGTTTTAAAGAGGCCCTAGACGCCGTCGCGCTGAGCAAAGCCGAAGAGGCCCGCGCCATCGCCGGCGCAGAGGCGGCCTTCCAGCGGGTCAGAAGCCTGGTCGCTGCCTTTCTGACGCCTGTATAAAACTCTGCCGCCAAGGCGCTCATCTGCCCGGCGGGGCCAGGACCACCGCCGGGTTTAGGCTGCGTAAAGGCATCACGCAGCTGCGCCTGGCCCTCCCGGGACCCTTCCAGCCGGGAAACCGCTGCGGGCGCAAAGTGCGCGAGACGCTTGCCCCACAGGACGCAGACCAGACCTCCAGACCCGGCGATCGGATCCAGCGCAGCCAGAGCTGACCTGGAAGAAAACACCGCCGTCTCAATATCTTCCAGCCTCACAGCACGCCGGACCCATCGCGGCAGGGCCGGAGGATTTTTGTGTGTCAGGGGCGATTTCTCAGCACGGACACTCGGGAACGTCGACATGATACGGCGCTTATATCCATCTATTTTCAAATTATAAGCCGCGCTCGTCAATTTCGTTTTATGATCAATAATCTTGCATTATCGGATGTATAGATGTAACGGCTACGATAGCGAACCAGCTATTGGCAATTCAGTCCCAGAGCCTGGCGGCAACAAGTGATGCGCCAATCATATCCTGCAAACCCGCCGGAACTTCTGCCGCCCGCGCGAAGCTGGGCCAGAGCGCGCAAGCATCGCTGACTTCAGCAATCAGGTCCCGCGCTCTGCCTGGTCTCAGCCCGGCGGCTTCTGCCACACGGGCCATTGCGGACCGACCAGGATACCGCCCCTCCCCTGCAATCAACATGCTGTGCTCCCCGCCCGGGCCTGCGCTGAAGCTCAGATCATAGGCAGGAGAGAGGCGCCATTCACCGTCGCTGTTCATAAGAAAAGCATGATTTTTCAAATGGTCATCCCGGTTCATGGCCAGAATGTTGAACACCATCCGCCGGTACATTTCTTCGACAGCACGCCGGTCGCGGGTCAGAACCGAGACCATTTTCAGCAATTGCCGATAGTCGAACCCCATTGCGCTGCGAAAATCTGTCTCGAGCAACGCCGCTGCCGTCTGCATATGCAACCGCTGATGACCGTCGCGGTCAAACCGGTCCGTCACAAAGAAGGCTTCGCCAGACTGCGCGCGCAGGACGTCGACCCGCGCAATCTCAATCCCTGCGGCCCGGGCCATTGCAGCATAAGCCGCTTCCGCCTCAACCGAACCGGGAGGATCCAGTTTCGCCCGTCGCTTGATCAGGACCTGACGCCATCCCTTTCGCCATTTTTTGCGGTGGCTGCGCAGTTGCGTGCCCTGCTCTGCCAGCTGCGCGACAAATTTCGGCCGTGCCCCCTGAGAGCCCCCCGCCATATGGCGCAGCCGCTCCAGATCATCGAGCGCAATGCCGTGATCCAGTTCAGGCACAAGCCTGTCGAACCAGTCGAGACTGATCTCCTCTTCCGGCTGATGCGGGTGTTCAGGACGATAGACCATCGCCCCCATCCCATCTGTCCCGACCAGCGCCAGTCGTTCCAGATCGGTCAATTCCACGCGGCTCACGCCACGTGCGGCAAGTTCACGGTCGATCAGCAATCGGCCCCAGCCATCAGGCAGGCTGTCCCCGAACAGCGCCGGAAGATCGCCAAAGGCCCGCTGCTGCGGCCTCAGCAGCGCGTTATAACTTTTGATGCGCAGCGGTGAGAGCGGCAGGGAGCGGGAAGAAAAGTCCGGATCCCATTCTGCCACCGCATGTCGCGCCCGCGCATCCCAGCCCAACTGCGCCACCGGGATTTCCGTTCGGCCATCAAAACAAAGGAAAGCGCGCAAGCGGATTGATGTCATCTGGCAGATCCCGGCTTGCGGCCTGCCCGTTGCGGAACATGGGCCTGCCGCTCAATCTCAGAAAGGTTGCGCGGTTCGGGCATTGGAAACAGCGATAAGAACCCTTCAAGCACGGCCATCGCCTCTGCAATGGCAAGGAGAGACGTCAGTGAAATCTCGCCCGAAGTTTCAAATCGTTTCAGACTGCCCAAGGACACGCCAGAGCGGGCGGCGAGGTCAGCCTGGCTCCAGCCAAGCAGAAGACGTCGCTGACGCGCCGCCTGACGCATCGAATCCCTAACTTCAGCAGATGTCTCAAGACCGATGAACATTTTATAGCCAATATATTAGTCATTATCATATTTTGTCGCATTAAAGGCTAATATATTATTCACTAGTTGCAAGACATCTAATGCTTGTCAAACCTGGGAACACCGGACCAGACCAGAGCGCCCTACTCTCTTCAGACCCTTTTCCTGGCACATGGGCCATGTGAGATCGCTATATATAGTGCATTCCGCCCTTGCCAGAATCTGTAACAACTGCCAAAGCTACAAAAGAACGCATGAGCAGGATAAATCTCCGCCTGGCGTTCCTACGACAAATAGTCCCGAAAAGGGTGAGCAGATGTCAGACGAACGGATCGATCAGCGCATTCAGGCTATGGCACACCGCCTCAGCCGATCTCTTGACGCAAACATGCGCCGTTCCTTCCTGCCCGACCAGCAGAAAGAACTGCGCCGCTTCAGTGCCGCAGAAGCCGCCGACCTGATCGGCATTTCCCAGGATCATCTGCGCAAACAGTTTTTCAACGAAAAACTTGACCTTGATGTCGACACGGACAGTCGTGGCCGCCGTTTTTACACAGCGGTGCAGGTTGATCAGGCGCGCCACGCAATCGCTCAGGACAGCCGGGCCAGGCGGTTCCAGTTCCTCGTGCCGGGTCGCCGCGACGGCGACAGGCTTCAGATCATTTCGGTGGCGAATTTCAAAGGCGGCGCCGGCAAGACAACGACGGCCATTCACCTTGCGCAAAAGCTTGCGCTGGACGGGTATCGCGTCCTGGCGGTCGATCTGGATCCGCAGGCCTCGCTGACCACCATGTTCGGCGTCCGCCCCGAGATCGAGCTGGCTGAAACCGGCACGGTCTATGACGCCCTGCGCTATGACGACCCCCTGCCCTTCGCCAGCGTTCTGCGAAAGACCTATTTCCACAATCTTGATCTGGCGCCGGCCGGGCTCTTGCTCTCGGAATTCGAGACCGAGACCGCGCATGCTTTGCAGAACAATACCCAGCCCCCCTTCTACCAGCGTCTCGCGATCTGCCTCGCGGATGTCGAAAGCCTCTATGATGTCGTTGTCATCGATTGTCCGCCGCAGCTTGGCTTCATTACGCTGTCGGCCCTGGTTGCCTCGACATCGCTGATCGTGACAGTGGTGCCAAGCATGCTGGATGTTGCCTCGATGGCGCAATTCCTGCAGCTCACCGCGAGCCTGATGGCGACCATCGCTCAGGTCGGCGCAAGCCCGAACTGGGATTTCATGAAATTCCTGATCACGCGTTTCGAGCCAAATGACGGGCCACAGACCCAGATGGCGGCCTTCCTGCGCACCATGTTCACCGATGAGGTGCTGACCCGCACTTTCCTCAAATCCTCGGCGGTCTCGGATGCAGGGCTGACACAGCAAACGCTGTTCGAGGCCAATCGCAGCGATTTCACCCGGCAAACCTATGATCGGGCCATCGAAAGCATCACCGGTGTCGTCGATGAGATTGAGGGCCTGATCCAATCCGCCTGGGGCAGGAAGGAAGTGTAAGTTGGCACGCAAAATTACATTCCATGTCAGCCCTGACGAAGTGGCCGATCCCGATACCGCGGCCAAACCGGCCCCTGCCCTTGCCGGCATGGCGCGTTCCCTGCAGGCCGCTGCAGCCGCCAGTGTGCGCGACCTTGATGTCGCCCTGATCGAGGACAGCCCACATCAGGACCGGCTTGAAATTGACCCGGATGAAATCGCCGAACTCGCGCAGAGCATTCGCCAGAACGGCCAGCTGGTGCCGATCCTGGTCAGCCCCCTGCCCGCAGGCCGGTTTCGCATCGTCTATGGCCGGCGGCGTCTTCTAGCCCTGCGTCAGCTTGGCCAGGTGGCAAAAGCCCTTGTCCGGGACCTGAGCGATGACCAGGCGATTATCGCGCAAGGTCAGGAAAACAGCGCCCGCAAGGATCTGAGTTTTATCGAAAAAGCCGCCTTTGCAGGTCAGCTGATGGCCGAAGGCAAGTCAGATGATCTGATCGCGGATGCGCTGAACATCGACCAGAAGGCCCGTGCCAATGGTGACAAGCTCACCAATCTGTCGCGGATCCGGCAGGTCATTCAGCGCATCTCTCCTGACCTGATCCGCGCCATTGGCGCCGCCCCCGGTTTTGGCAGGGATCGCTGGTATAGCCTCGCGCAAGATATTGAAAAAGCAGGGTTTCCGCCCGGAAACCAGACAGATTTCATCAAAGCGGCAGAGGCAAGGAAAGGCACCAGCGACGACCGTTTTGCAGCGGTCGAGCGGGCGATTCCGTCGAAAGCAAAAGCACCGCCACAGGCAAAGCCTCAGGTGCTGGCCACCGAAGCGCCCGCCATCGTGAAAACAACGGCCCTTAAGGCGACCATCACCGTCTCGATCACAACGGCAAAAGACCTGCATGCCTGGATCAGAAAGAACCCTCAGGCCGCGATTGACGCGTTGCTCGAGGCACAAGCGAAATCGAAGCAGTAAGAGAAAGGAGAACGGCCGGAAAAGGAAAAAGCCTCTCGAGTGAACCCGAGAGGCCTTAAGCTACAAAAAGGGCGCCAACCCTGTCCACAGCATTTTCACACCTCGGACTGTAGCTCAAGGCTTCTGCCCCCGCAACACCGCAATCGCGGTGAACGAACTTTTGTGCCTTGCGCAAAATGAACTGACCGCATCTGCGGATCAGACCAGGAGGGTTTTGCTGTTCGCCGGACGCGTTCCTGATGGTCAGAATGCCATGAAAGCAGCACTCATCCAGAATCATGATCCTCGCTGGACAATTCTTGCCCAGATCCAGACGGCGCGCGAAGCCATCGGCATCAGGCCAAGAAGTCTGACCGTTCTGCGCGGGCTTCTGAGTTTCGTTACCCCCGCAAAATGGCATGCTGGTGAACTGATCGTGTTCCCCTCTAATCGGGCGCTGCAAGAACGGTGCGACGCCATGGATGAACGCACGCTTCGCCGTCATCTGGCCCATCTCTGCGCCGCTGGAGTGATCCAGCGCAAGTTGAGCCCCAATCGCAAGCGCTACGCCGTTCGTGACGTAACGGGCGCGATGATGATGTGCTACGGCTTTGATCTGAGCGGGCTTAAGGCGCATGCGGAACGTATCGCCGCACTGGCAGAGGACGCAAAACAACAGACCCTGCGGTTGCGGTCACTCCGCTCTGTCCTTCGGCATCTCCTCTGGGAAAGTCAGTCCTCCGATGCCGAGATGCACAAGCTTTTGCGCAACAAAACATCCACCGAAGAGCTTGAATCCGCGATCGAAGCCCTGCGTAATACACCTCAGATGACCGACAGCCACGGCCAGAATGACCTGCATATTCAGAATTCTGATAAAGAAATAATTGAAGAATCTACGCCCTCTTCGATTACAGAAGCTATTACGGCATCCGACTGCGCAGATGCTGCCAAAAGCGCCGTCGAACTCTCGCCGACGCCCGTTCAGACCTGGTCAGACCTCGAGAATCTTGCTGAGACACTTGCTCCGGCATTGGGTCTCAAGTCGGATCTTCAGAAAAACGCCAGGCAAAGTCTTGGACCAAAAGGATATACCCTGGCCGTCCTTGGTCTGGTTCAGGCTTTCGAGCGTATCAAGAATGTGCCGCGCTATCTTGCGACATTGAGTCAGAAGGCTGAGAACGGAGAGATCAATATCCTGAAAATGTTCAGATCCCTGACCAGAAGCCATCGGTTTCCGGCCGGAAACCAATAAATTCAACTTGTTACGGGAGATCAGAGGTTGAACATAACGGTTTCCGGGTCCGTGCAAAGAATGCCAGGCGAATCTGACTCTCTGTCCAAAGCCTATTTCTAGGAAACAGCAGATCAGAATGCAACGAGGATGGAGTTTACGGAAAGGGTTTCTCTGCGCCTTGCGCCCGGCCTTTGACCATTCGACCGCCGGAACCGTGACCGGGTGACTTCGTGATAATGTTAAGTGCCCTAGTCGAACTGAGAAAAGTAGATCACGGGCCTTCAACGAGACTGGCCACAGCAGGACGCGCGTTTTGATTTGGCGAGTAAGGCTAAAAGCTGCTGGATCGGATCGGCTGACGCCGAAATAGCTGACGGGGCAGGGCAGAGAAGTCACAGCCTGTGCCGTCGGGACGACCGTAAAGGCAGTCGCCGCGGTTTCTGCGGCTCATGCATCAGGCGCTATCCAGGCACAGTGGCTGCAGTGCGCCTTTCGCTGGGGTTCATTCCGAAGCGACGCAGGAAGGCGCGGCTGAAATTAGACTGACTGGAATAGCCTGTCGCATAGGCCACCTGGCCGATCGGCAGCCGGGTTTGCCGCAAAAGCTCATCGGCCTTGTCGAGCCGGATTGCGCTGTAATGATCCATAACCGAAACGCCCAGATCCCGCCGAAACTGGCGCTGCATCTGCCGGCTGCTCAACCCCGACAGGCGGGCAAGCTGTCCCAGCGGCAAGGGATCGGCGATGTGGTCTTCCATCAGGCGGGTCGCGGCAAAGACCGCCGGCAGTAGCCGGGCTTCTGTCTCCACGCTGCCACGCTGTGCCGCGTCCGGCGTGCGGATGGTGGTGTAGATGAAGCGCCGACTGACCGAGTCCGCCAGGGCATGGCCGTGCTGCGAGCGGATCAGCGCATGCATCATGTCAAGGCCAGCGACGCCCCCCGCGCAGGTGGCGCGGTCGCGATCCAGCACGAAAAGCCGCTGTTCGATCAGCAGATCGGGGGCCAGTTCGCGCAGAGAGTCGGCATATTCCCAGTGGACAGCGATGCGTCGCCTGTCCAGCAATCCGGCCCGCGCCAGCAACACGACCCCGCCGGAAATCCCGCCAAGCGGTACGCCGCGCCGGGCTGCCTGGCGCAGAAACCCTGTGCAGTCCGGGATGTCGAGAGCGAAGGGATTGCCGCCTGCGACGATAAACAGATAGTCGAGATCGGGTGGTGATGCGGCAAGGGCAATGGTGTCGAACCATGCCCCGCAAGAGGCCCGAACCGGCCCGCCCTGCGCCGAGAGAAAGACGTAGTCGTAAAGCTGTCTTCCTGACATCTGATTGGCCGAGCGGAGCGGATCCACGGAAGAGGCCATCGACATCAACGCGAAATCATTGATCAGGACGAAGCCATATCTCTCGGTTGTGCCTCGTGTCACTCCTCGTTAACCTGTCCGTAAATGACAACAAAATGTCTGTTCGGGAGTATTTTCGCAGCTTTGGCCCGATCAGAATAGGGTGATTCTTCAAGCCCCCGATCTCGGGCCAGGCGAGAGACATAAGACAGATACCGGGCGACAGACCTGGAGCAGCCAAACCGGACATTGATCCACGGGAGTGACGAATGAAAAAATCGCTGAAAATCGCGCTGACGGCTTTGCTTGCCAGCACCGGGCTCGCCTCGGCTGACACGCTGGACAAGATCGCCGGCGCCGGCAAGATCGTGGTCGGCGTCAAGAACGATTACCGCCCCTGGGGCTATCTGGATGCGTCTGGCAAAATCGTCGGGCTTGAGATCGACCTTGCGCAAGACATCGCGACCCGCCTTGGCGTCGAGCTTGAGCTGGTGCCGGTTGTGGCGTCGAACCGGATGGAATTCCTGCAACAGGGCCGGATCGACCTGATCATCGCGACGCTGGGCGACAATCCGCAGCGCCGTGAGGTGGTCGGCATGATCGAGCCGAACTATTACGCGGGCGGCGCGAATGTGCTGGCACCCAAGGCGAATGGCCTGAAAGAATGGTCGGATCTGGAAGGCAAGGAACTTTGCGGCATTCAGGGCAGCTATTACCTGCGCGAGATCACCCAGAAATACAAAGCCAATATCGTGGCCTTCGCGGGCGTTCCCGAGGCAACCGCCGCACTGACCAATGGCAGCTGCGTCGGCATCGCCTATGATAACACCTGGATCGAAAGCCAGCTGGCCTCGGAAGCGGTCTGGGCCGATTACGAGATGCCCTTCGTCACCGAACAGATGCAGCCCTGGGCCATCGCCGTGCCGCTGGCAGAGTTGAACGGCCCATACGGGCAGAAGATCAGCGAGATCGTCACTGACTGGCACAAGACGCGCTTCCTGATCGACGGCAATGAGCGCTATGGCATCGCTCCCGCTCCGTTCTTCGAAGAGCAATACGAAAAGTTCAAATAACCGCTCTGATCCCGCCGGCCCTGTAGCGGGGCCGGCCTTTTCCCGGGGAGTTGGCGGTGGAAACTGTCGAGACGTTTTTCCAGTGGCTCCGCCAGAGCTACGGGCTCAAGATCACAATTGGCTATGACGCCTGGGACCGGGCACAGTTCCTTGGCGGGTTGTGGATGACGGTCAAACTCTCGGTGCTGTCGATCATCTTCTCGCTGATCATCGGCATGATCGGCGCTTTTGCCCAGGGGTCGAAATACCTGATCCTGCGCGCGCCGGTCGGGCTGTTTGTAACCTTTTTCCGCAATACGCCACCGCTGGTGCAGCTTTACTTCTTCTTCTTCGCGCTTGGCTCGGTCTTGAGGGTGACGGGTGAAACCGGGCTCAGCACGCCGATGATCTCTGCCTTTGCCTGGGCGGTGATTTCGCTCTCGCTCTTTGCGGGTGCGCTGAATACCGAGATCTTTCGCTCTGGCATCGACGCCGTGCCGCGCTCCACCATCGAGGCGTCAGAGGCGCTCGGCTTCACGCGGTTTCAGACCTATCTTTATGTGGTACTGCCGCTGGCGCTCAGGATCTCACTGCCATCGCTGGGCACCAATCTGGTGAACCTCGTTAAAACCACCTCGCTTGCCTATGCGATTGCTGTGCCAGAGCTTTTATACGCCGCCGCACAGATCTGGTCGGAACAGCTGAATGTGCGCGAAATGATGACCGTTCTTCTGCTGACCTATATCCTGCTGGTCGCGGTCCTTGTCTGGATCCTTGGTCGCTGGGAAAAGGCGCTGCGCATCCCCGGATATGGAGTCTGACATGTGGCTGCGCCCGATCCCCGAACCCGACCGTCGCGTGCCCGGTCACATGGATGTGCTGCTGCCACGCCGCATCCATGTCGCGCCCGCGCTGAACTGGCGGGAGACACTCTTTAACCCGCTGACCCTGACCCTCGTCTTCGCCTGCCTGATCGCCAGTGTGATCGGCACCGCCTGGGCGCAGGGCACCCAGCCGGGTCAGGCCTCGATTCCTTCGGTCCTGCTGAAATGGACGCCTCTGCTGGCCCAGGGCTTTGGCTATAATATCCTGATCTCTGTGCTTTCCATGGCGATCGGCACCGTGCTTGGTGTGCTTTTGGGCATCCTTCAGGTTTCGCCGGTCATGGTGATCCGCAAGCTGGCCTGGCTGGTGACACAGTTCTTCCGCAACTCGCCCTGGCTGGTGCTTTTGTTCTACGCGATCCTCCTGATTCCGTTCCAGGTGACGCTGTTTGGCGTGACGATGCCCTTTCCCGGCTGGCTGAAGGCGGTGATCGGACTGTCGCTGCCGGTGATGGCCTATATGTCGGAATATGTGCGCGGCGCGATCCAGTCGGTACCGTCGGGGCAGTGGGAGAGCGCGGAATCGCTTGGCTTCTCGCGCGGCCAGACCATGCGGATGGTGATCCTGCCACAGACGGTAAAACGTATCCTGCCGAACTGGATGAACCTTTACGCGGTGCTGACCATGGCCACGCCGCTGGTCTCGATCATCGGGGTCGATGACATCATGGGCTATACCCGTTCGGCGCTTTCGGCCGAAGGGCGGCCCGATGTGCTGATCCCGATGTATCTCTATGTGCTGTGCTGGTTCTTTATCTATTGCTACCCGATCAGCCTGATGACCTCGCGGCTGGAACGCCGCTATTCCGTGAAACTCTGAGAGGGCTGATGGCCATGACCGACGTGAAATGGACAGAAGACCA
This sequence comes from Rhodobacter sp. 24-YEA-8, assembly GCF_900105075.1. NCBI lineage: Bacteria > Pseudomonadati > Pseudomonadota > Alphaproteobacteria > Rhodobacterales > Rhodobacter > Rhodobacter sp. 24-YEA-8. The sequence goes on along the minus strand of NZ_FNSK01000004.1, from coordinate 99,660 downwards.
GCCCATCGTCTCCCTGAAAGACGTACGGAAATCCTATGGCTCGGTGCCGGTGCTGAACGGGATCAGCCTTGATATCATGAAGGGCGAGGTGATCTGCATCATTGGCCCCTCGGGCTCGGGAAAGTCCACGCTGATCCGCTGCATCAATGCGCTGAACGACATACAGGGCGGCTCGATCCGGGTTGAGGGCCTGGAAGTGCATGACCCGAAGCTCGACAAGCTCGCGCTTCGCAAAAAGGTCGGGATGGTGTTCCAGCAATATAACCTCTTTCCGCATAAGACCGCGCTGCAGAATGTCATGATGGCACCTGTGAAAGTGCTGAAGGAAAACCCCGCCGAGGTCGAAAAACGCGCCCGCGCGCTGATCCGCAAAGTCCGGCTCGAGGGCAAGGAGAACAGCTATCCGGGCGAACTGTCCGGCGGCCAGCAGCAGCGTGTCGCCATTGCCCGCAGCCTGGCGATGCGCCCCGACATCATGCTCTTTGACGAGGTGACCGCAGCGCTGGACCCGGAAACGGTGAAAGAAGTGCTGGTGACAATCAAGGATCTCGCGGCCGAGGGCATGACCTGCATCCTTGTGACCCATGAGATGGGCTTTGCCCGTGAGGTCGCGGACCATATCTATTTTACCGACAAGGGCGTCATCGTCGAACATGGGCCCCCTGCCGGGTTCTTCGCCAATCCGACCGACCCGCGCACGCGGCAGTTCCTTTCCCAGGTGCTCTGAGCGTCCGCCCCCGACCTTTATCCACTGATCAGACAGGATGACCGAGCATGGCTCGTATTGAAACCGATGGCCTTGGCCCGCGCGAACTTCCCGATACGGCGCTTTATGGCGTGAACACGCTGCGCGGCTCCGAAAACTCCGCGCTTGGCAGCGAGCGGATCGGCGATCACCCGCGCTTCGTGAACGGCCTTGCGGCGATCAAGAAAGCGGCGGCACAGGCCAATCGCGACATCGGTGTGCTGCAGCCCGATCTCGCGGCGGCGATCATTGCCGCCTGTGATGAACTGCTGGCGGGCAGGCATCATGAGCAGTTCATCATCGACATCATGGAAGGCTCGGGCGGCACCTCGATCAATATGAACGCGAATGAGGTTATCGCCAACCGTGCCTTGCAGATCCTCGGGCACGAGGCCGGAGATTACGCCAGCCTGCACCCCAATGACCATGTGAACCACGGGCAATCGACGAATGACGTCGTGCCATCAGCGCTGAAACTGGCGGTCTATGACGCCACTCTGCCCCTGGTTCAGGCGCTGAACCATCTCGCCGATGCTTTTGCGGAGCGCGCCACTGCTTTCGCCGATGTGCTGAAAATCGGGCGCACCTGCATGCAGGCGGCGCAGCCAATGACGCTGGGCCAGGAATTCGGCGGCTATGCCAGCGCCGTGCGCCGTCAGGCGGCAAAGATCGCAGCAGCGTCATCCGATCTTCTGACCCTGCCGCTTGGCGGCAGCGCCATCGGCACCGGACTGGGCTCTGACCCGGGCTATCCGGCGGCGCTTTATGCCAATCTCAGCGCCAATCTGGGCCTGCCTTTGCTCCGCGCTGACAATCCGTTTGACGCGATGCAGAATTCAGACACCTTTGCCCGCGTCTCTTCTGAGATCCGCATCGCCGGCGAAACCATCGCCAAGATCGCGCATGACCTGATCCTGATCTCATCGGACCCGCAAACCGGCATTGGTGAGATCCGCCTTCCTGCGGTGCAGCCCGGCTCCTCGATCATGCCCGGCAAGATCAACCCGGTCCTGCCAATGCTGGTGCAGCAGCTTGCCTTCGCGCTGGCCGGAAACGATCAGAGCGTGGCGCTGGCCTCGATGGCCGGCCAGCTTGAGATCAATCATTTCGAGCCGGTAATCGCCTCACGCCTCTTTGAAAGTTGCCGTCTTCTGACCAATGGCAGCCGGCTTTTCGCTGATAAATGCATCAGCGGCATCGAGGCCCGTCCCGAACGCGCGCTGGAACTGCTGCTGAACTCACCCGCACTGGCCACGGTGATGGTCGCGGAACTGGGCTATACCCAGGTTTCGGCAATTGTGAAGCAGGCGGATAAGGAAGGTGTCCCCTTCGTGGATGTCATGATCGCCAAAGGCCTGATGAGCCGGGAAGGGGTTATGGACAGACTGCGCGCGGCCGTCGTGCCCGTTCGTTGATCGCCGCAAAAATTCAATGCGGCGCCTGAGGCGGATCGCGCCTGTCACATGCGACCCTTGGGTCGGGTGGCGCTGATCGGGTGCACCTGCCGTGTTGCAGAAATCAGCTGACAGCCGAGCTTCGGCTCTCCCGGATCGGACGTATCGCACGGCCTTTTTTGCGCCCCCCCGCGACCGGTGGCGCTCGGCAGTGATCCACTTCCACATCGGGGCGCAGATTCTCGCCGACCAATGGCGATCACCTGGTCCACATGAACCGCTTCAATTTGCCCGGCACCGCCGGGATCGAATAGGTGGCATGAACTCAGCGGGGCAGGGGGGCTGCTGGCTCAAGAGGTGATCTCGACAACAATGCCCATAGGGTTCGACATGCTGCCAGACCGCTGCAATGATTGATCTGCGGGGTCTTTCTTCGGTTGAACCTGTGCTCAGCTCTCGCCGGAAATAGTGATCGCAGCCACCCGATCCCGGCCTTCCGATTTCGCGATATAGAGCTGACGGTCGGCTGCCTCGATCCATTCCTTCATCGAAAGCCTGGTATCGGTGCGCCCTGAGGCGATGCCGATACTCAGCGTCACCCAGGGGCTGACCATTGATTTCTCGTGGGGGATCTGCAGCTGATGCACCTGGGCGCGGATATTGCCCGCAATGACCAGCGCCTCTTCGGGGGCGGTATCGGGAAGCACGCAGGCAAATTCCTCGCCGCCATAGCGCGCCGAAAAGCCTGCCGCCGCCTTGACCGCCCGGTTGAGGGCCGAGGCGATCATATGAATGCACTGATCGCCGCTCTGATGGCCATAGGCATCGTTGAACAGCTTGAAGAAATCAATGTCGATCATGATCACCGAAAGCCAGCTTTCCGAGCTGGCCCGGCGTTGCAATGCATCCTGCATCAGCTGATCCAGCTTGCGCCGGTTGTGCAGCCCGGTCAGCGCATCGGTCACCGCGATCTCGGCCAGATTGTCGCGCAGAGTCTTCAGCTCGATATGGTTTTTCACGCGGTTGCGCAGCACCACCGGATGGATGGGCTTTGTGACATAATCGATGGCCCCCAGCGAAAGGCCGCGCACCTCATCCTCGGTATCACCCAGCCCGGTGGTGAAGATCACCGGAATATCCGAGAGCAGCGGGTCGCGTTTGAGGATGGAGCAGACTTCGAACCCCTGCATCCCCGGCATCACCACATCCAGCAGCACGAGGTCGGGCAGGGTCAGTTGCATCACCTCCAGCGCCTGCTCGCCCGAGGTGGCAAAGCAGATCTCATAATCATCCCCGAGCGCCGCATTCATGATCTCGATATTGGAGATATCGTCATCGACGATCAGAACAACGGCTTTACGGGGCTCGCGCTCCTGTGGCGTGGTCACGGCTTTCTTCCCATTCTCAGCTTTGTGCTTCGGCGGAGGCTTTCTCCGATCCGGATCCGGCGTCCTGCCCGGACATTTCCAGCTCGCGCAGCGCAGTGGCATAATCCAGCCTGTCCAGCGCGAGGCGCAGCGGATGGGCGGCGATGGCTTCGGCGGGCAGGCCAAGCGCTCCGGCCCAGGCCGCAAAACCGGCGCGGGCGCTCAGGCTGCGTTTGATCAGCTGCTCGTGGAGCGTCGCGCGCCGTGCCTCAATCTCAGCTGCACTGGCCGGAGCCACCGGTGCTGCCCCGTCTCGCGCTGCGACGGTAGTGCCGCTCAGCCCGCGCGCGGCGGCGACTGCCGGTTCCAGCCATGCCGCGATGCGGGCAATATAGGGGGCGGCCTCGTGCTCCCTGGGGGTTCCCTCTTTCAGCGCCCGCTCCATCTCGGCGGCAGCCTGTTGCAGATCCGGCAATTCCAGCGAACCGGCAAGCCCTTTCAGCGTATGGGCGGTGCGGCGGGCATCATCATATTTCCCCTCGGCCAGCAGACGGCCCAGCTCATCGGGCACACTGGCCTGGCTGTCGGCAAAGCTCAGGATCAGCCGGCGCAGGAGCGGGCGTTTGCCATTCACCCGTTCCAGTGCGCGGGCAATGCCGAAAGGCGGCAGATTGTCGGGCAGGTCATCCCCCGCCGGTGCGACCACTGTGACACTGACCGGGGCAGGGCCCGGGTTCACCGGTTTCAGCCAGCGGTTCAGCGCTGCCAGCAGCACCGGCGGCTCGACCGGTTTGGCAACATGGTCATTCATTCCTGCCGCCATGCAGCGGTCTTTCTCATCAGCATAGGCATGAGCCGTCATCGCGACGATCGGCAGTTCTGCGGCGCTGCGATCCTTGCGGATGCGGATTGTCGCCTCGATTCCGTCCATGATCGGCATTTGCAGATCCATCAGGACCATCGCATAGCTGTCGCCCTGGCGCGCGACCTGTTCCACCGCCTGCAAGCCGTTCTCAACGGCATCGACCCGCAACCCGGCATCGGTCAGGAGTTCAATCGCGATTTCGCGGTTGATCTCATTATCCTCGACCAAGAGCACGCGCTGGCCGCGCAAGGCGGGTTCGACCTGGGGTACGCCATCGATACGGGGATTTGCCTTTTGGGCACGATCCTGCGCCGATCCCGCCAGCCGGTTGCGGAACAGATCCTCGAGCGTCGTGATCACAGCGCGGGGTTGCAACGGCTTTGTCAGATAGCCGGCATGGCCATAGCCATCGATTTCGCTGGTGAACCGGTCCGAGCCATAAGCGGTGACGACCACCATTTTCGGTTTGGCCCGGATATAGGCATCCTGGCTGATCGCCCGCACCGCCTCCAGCCCGTCCATGCCGGGCATCTTCCAGTCGATCAGTACCAGCTCATAGGGTTTTCCGGCCCCGTCCGCCGCCTGCAGCCGGCTGATCGCCTCGCTGGCCGAGACCGCGACATCGGCCCTCATTCCCCATTGGTTGAACAGCTCTTCGATCAGCTGACGCGAGGCGGGGTTGTCGTCGACGCCGAGGATACGCAGATCGCGCAGGCCGCAATCGGGGACCACATCCTGCGACACCATACCCGAGACGGGGTCGAAATGCACCGTGAAGCTGAAGGTTGTCCCTTCCCATTGCCGGCTTCGCACAGTGATGTCGCCGCCCATCAGCCCGACGATCTGCCGGCTGATCGCAAGCCCAAGCCCCGTGCCACCGAAGCGGCGCGTCATGGTATTATCGGCCTGGGTGAAAGAGGTGAAAAGGTTCTTCTGCTGTTCGGGCGACATGCCGATACCGGTATCGATGATCTCGACCAGCATGCTCACCCGGTCATCGTCACCATCCCCGACAGGCGCCTCGGCGCGGGTGCGCACGGTGACAGAGCCCTGTTCGGTAAATTTCACCGCATTGCTGACCAGGTTCAGGATCACCTGACCAAAGCGCAATCCGTCGCCCATCACCTCGCGCGGGATGCCGGGGTCTTTCTGCACCTCAAGGCGAACGCCTTTGCTTTCGGCGTCGACCAGCACCATCTGCAACTGCTGTTCGATCACGGCATGGGGATTGAACGGCGCAGCCTCCAGCGTAAGCTTGCCCGCCTCGTTCTTCGAGAAGTCGAGAATGTCATTGATCAGCCGCAGGAGCGTGGTGCCGGCATCACTGATCTTTTGCACATAATCCAGCTGGCGGGCATTCATCTCGGTGCGCTGCATCAGATGGCAAAAGCCCAGCACCGCATTCAGTGGCGTGCGGATCTCATGGCTCATATTGGCAACGAACATCGATTTGGCCTGATTGGCCTTTTCCGCCTCGGTCGTGCGCTGCTTCAGTTCGGCATTGGCGGTCAGAATTTCCTGGTTCATGTCGCGGATCCGCTCGAATGCGGCGCTGATCATCCGCGCCAGCCAGACCAGGACAATAGTCTGGAAGGCCACGATCGCCGCATGCAGCAGCACCCGCGCCAGATCGGCATTGGCAGGGAAGACCGCGTAGGGCAGCAGATAGACCAGCACCAGGTGATGCAGGGCGACCGCGACCGCCGCCATCAGGATCGGGCGCGCATCGAACCAGGCGATGGTCAGCGCCAGCATGGCAAAGAAATACATATGCATATCCATCTGCCAGGCATGACCGCGCAGCAGAAAGACCAGCAATGCCGGCTCCGCCATCAGCGCCACAGATGAGATATAGCGGGTGCTCAGCGCGATGCCGTTGCGGGCATAGCTGAGGTGATAGGTTCCGGCGATCCCCACGCCGGCAAGCCCGGCCCAGAGCCAGCTATGCCCGTTGAGTGCCGCCACCACCGCCAGGAGTGGCGCATGGAGCCAGAGCAGGCCGATCAGAAAACGGCCAAATTTTTCGCGCAGCAATGTCAGCTCATACTGCATCAGAGGAATCCTGCCTGTTGGTCTGATCTTGAATGGTTTTCTGGAATGCAGGCCCTGCACTGGCCCGGCCTGCCTGCATGCTGGTCTGTTCCGGCGTGCCGCAGCCAAGGGCGCGTGGCGCGGGAAAGACCAGCCATGCACCGGCTGCGCGCAGGTCATCGGCAAAGCCCGGCCGGTCGGAAGCCGCAACGATCACATTGCTGAACCCCCCTCCGGCCAGCAGTGCTCCGTCAGCGCGGGTGACCAGATGAACGGCTGCCTGCCAGGGCGGGCTGACGACCACGAATTGTCCCTCGACTCCATCCGCAAGCAGGCTCGCAAATGCGAGACCACCGAGCCCCGCAAACAGCAGCAGCCCGGCAGGGATCAGCGCGGCCAGACCTCCGCTTGCGGATCCGTCATCGGGGTGAAGTTGCAGATCTCCGGGCTCAGCTGTATCCGGGGCGCCACCCGGTGACACGGCACGCTGGTCTGAAAGCTCACCGCCGGACCGGAAGTCTCTGATCTTAAGCCATGCCCTCATGATCCGGCAAAATCCTGTTAAGCGTGTTATTGGCTATTTCTACTCAACTATTAAATGTTAATGGCGGGGAAAGGCAATCCACCCGGGGAGCCACTTCGACAAACGACCGGGAGGGTGACGAACCGCCTCACGTCGTCCCGCCCTGACGGGCCGGTGCCGGGCTTTGCCAGGCTGAGCCTCCGACAGAAGCATCTCACGGCGCAGAAATCGAACCTGACGCGGCCTGAGCGATATGGAGCATGTCGGTGAAATCCCCCGCCCGACGCAGGAGCGCGAGTGGTCATCGGGGATCGCAGATCATGCTAAACTGTTCCATCGATGCCGATCATGGTCACATCAACAGCGCCATCCTGACCTAAGATTGGTCAGCGAACATTCGGCAAATCGCTGTCAGGATGACAGCATTTGTGTTCAGATCTGTATAGCCCTCCGTCGATTGTCCGTCTGCTACGAAAATAGCAGAATCGAAGCCACCCGCGCGCCTGGCCTTCTGCCGCACCTGCGCAGTCAGCTTTGCGCTGTCAGTGTCGGGCCGCACCGCATGCAGCAGATAGGCAGCCTTTGAACTGGTCGCGCGCAGCCTGGCCAGAAAGCCGCTGTCATAGACAGTCGTATCGGCGAAGCCCGCAGTGACCATCCAGGGCTCAGGATCCGTGCGCAGCCGGAAGCCCTGATAGGTGAACCAGGGCACCTGGTTCACGGGCGATTCTGAGGGCGCAACCGGATGGCCATAATCTGCCGCTGCATCGCGCAAAAGCGCGCTCAGGCAATCGGCGAGCGTCAGCGCACAACGCTCGGGCCCGATTTCGAGCAGATGCAGGAAAGTGGGTTCGATCCCGAGCGGGCCGAACTGCTCGACCAGACGCAGCAATGCAATCTGCTGGTCCGCATTGTCCTGCAGACGCAGGCTGTCAAAGGGCGAGGCCACGTCATAGGCCCATCGACGGAAACCGACCGCGACATAATCGGAATAATTCGAGCGATATTCATCGACAAAAGCACCATCGCGCCACGAATGCAGGTGGCGCTGCCTGAGGATGCTGGAGAAATCCCAGGAGGCGACCAGTGCGGCGACATCCGGCGGCGCCAGCCGGTACCGGCGCAACCGGTCCAGCGCCAGTAAAAGCCGCCCGGTGTCGAAGGCGTTGAACCGCGACGAGCCCTTGCCGGTCGACGAGCTGATCGTCTCGGGCGGCAGCCTGAGCGGCCCGTTTGCGGCCCGCGAGAGTGTCTTCAACAGGCGCTTGCAACGCGCCGAAAACTCCTCGGCCGCGATCAGTCCCAGATCTGCCGCCGCCATCAGCGCATTGATGTGGCTGCCGGCCTCCCACATCGTCAGCCGGTCCTGGACTGAGCCTGCGCCGCCCCCGGTCTGTACCGTTGCCGGGCAGAGGCCGGTGGTCCGGTTGGTGAGGCCGCTGAAATAGGACCACGCCGCCCGGGCATCCTCCATCAGATCGTGTGCGTCACCATAGCGCGACGGGTCTGGCCGCCCTGCTTCTGTGCCAGCGCTCAGGCGAAGGCCGCGGGCGCGCAGAACCGCAGGCAGAAACGGGTCACGCGGCAGCAGATCTGCCGCCAGCGCGGGCAGGGTGGTCAGATGGTTCCCCGGCAGCACCCGCAATTTCGTGATCATGCGCAGGAGCGCCGCGCGGGCATAATCGCTGCGAATTGCCGCCGGGCTGACAGTGATCACGCCCTCGCAGGACAGCGGGAAATCTGTTGCAAGCGCTTCTGCACTCTCACTTTCGGTCCGGACGGACAAAAGGACTGGCAGCATCTGCATGGCCTGGGCGTTCAGCCCGAAGCTGTCGGCCCTTGCCGATGCCAGTCCGACAGGGATGCCGGCGCCAGCTCCTGCCTGCAGCCGCCAGCCTGACGCCTCGCCAGCGCCGTTCTGATCGAGCCGGGAAAGATGGGATGGCGAAGGGTGGCGAAGGCCAGGATTTGTCAACTCCATCCAGCACAGGCCTGTCGGTCTTTCTGCCGTGTCGGACAGGGGCAGATCGGGGCCTTTGCTATACGGGATCTCTGCCCTGGTCAGCATCCGGGCAAAGACCTCCAGCGCAGCGGCATCTTCTTCCAGCCGGGGATCGGGCTCAAACAGATGCAGAGCCAGCCGCCGCCGAAAGCCCGCATGGTTGCGCAGTGCCACCTCGCTGGCCAACAGGCTGACGCGCCGGGCTGATGTCGTCTCCTCGCGCAGCTGATGCGAGAAGGCGCTCAGCCCTGCGACGATGGCCGCAGGAGTCGCAGTCCCAGCCTCAGGGGCGCTGAAAACCAGATGGCGATACTGCCCGAGATGGCGGCGGGCGAATACGGTGCCCGCATCCGGGAAGCCAAGGGGCTCGCCACCGGTGACAACCAGAACATCTTGCGGGCTCCCGGTCACGCGCACGGGTGCTGCCACCGCGGGCAGGACCAGCAGGGTGCGAAACCCCGCGCCGGCAAGCACCGCTGTATCACCTTCCGCAATAGGCCCGGAGCAGGCCAGCACCGTGCAAAACGGCGGCGCTTCCGGCATGAGCCGATGCAGCGCCTGCCGGGCCATAAAGCCCTGGCGCGCGATATCATAGGGCGGCAGATCCCCAGGACGACCGCAGCGCGCTGCCAGCCCAATCAGGCCAGGGAAGCGTCTGGTATAGTTGCTGACAAGAGTAAAGATTTCGCCATTGGCCTGCGGATCCATGCCCTCCTCACCCGCAGCAGGCACCAGATTGACCGGGATCATGGCGGCGGTCAGCAGATCGAGCACGGCCGAAAGCCCCGCCGGATCGGTTCTGTGGCCGATGTCGCGGATCGAGACCAGCAGCCGTCGTGGATCGGCAGAGGCGGTTTTCTGGGCGGCCGCCGGCAAGGGCAGCGCGGAAGCAGCCAGAAGCCCGAGCATTCTGCGGCGTTTCATGGTGCCTGCACCCCTGCCTGGCTCTCAAGTCCGCGTCGGCGCAGCTTGTTCCACTGGCTGAGCCTGCCGGTCAGCGCGGCCCAGAGCGCGCGATAGACCGTGATACAGAGCAGCGGGCGATAGAGCAGGTTCATCAGTGGCACCAGCAGGGCCAGCCGGAGCGGGCTGCGCCTGTCACAGCGCAGCGCGATGACCGCCGCGAGAAAATCCATCAGCTGAACCATCAGAAAAAGCAGCAGTGCCAGACCCATCCCGACCGGGATCTGCACCGGGTTGCCCGCCGACCAGTCTGCAAAGACGCTGGCGGCAAAGGCCACGAGGGTGAGGTCGGCGATCGGCGCCAGAACCGGCACCACGAAGCCGAACAGCAGCATATCCAGCATCGAAGACGATCTGCGCGGGCCAAGGTCTGCCCCCGCGCGGCGGTGTCTCCAGATGGCCTGCAGATTGCCCAGCGTCCAGCGCAGCCGCTGTTTCATCAGCGATGCGATATCGGCGGGGGCCTCGGTCGCGGCACGGGCCTCTTCGGAATAGGCGACACGATAGCCGCCCCGTCGTAAAAGGATGGTCAGATCGGTATCCTCGGCAAGTGTCTCCCCGGAAAAGCCCCCGGCATTTCGCACGATGTCGGTACGCCAGGCCCCGAGTGCGCCCGGCACCACCATGATGGCATCCAGATGTTCCTGTGCCCGGCGGGTGATCTGCTGCGAGACGATATATTCGATATTCTGGAACCGGGTCAGCAGACCGCGACGATTGCCCACCGTAACGGTCCCGGCCACCGCCCCGACCTGGGGGTCGGAAAAGGGCTTTACCAATGCCCTGATCGCCCCGGGATCAATTCGCGTATCGGCATCAAGGCAAATAGTGACCGGCGTTTCAGAAAGCGCAAAGCCGCGGTTCAGCGCGCTCCATTTGCCCTGGTTCGGCTGGGTGATCAGCGTGACATCCGGCCTGGTGCCAAAGGCGGCCTGCAGCACCGCTGCGGTCCGGTCCGATGACCCGTCATCCACCACGATGCAGTGCAGCCGGGGATAATCGCTTGCCAGCACCGAACGCAGCGTCGCGACAATCACCGCTTCTTCATTATAGGCGGGGACGATGACGGTAACCGGCGGAGGGGGCGCAAAATCGCTGGGGTAGCTGGCGATGCGGCGCCAGGCCAGCAAGAAATATAGCAGATTGCGCAGGAAACTGATGCAAAGGCAGAGCCAGAGCGCCAGGACGGCGAATTGCATCAGCCCGCCGATCAACCTGATTGACGCTGTCTTGACCGGGGTGGTGGCCCAGGGCGCTTCGGGCATCATCGCGGCCGTATCCAGCCCCAGCAGCGCGGGGACCGGCACGATCTGATAGCCCCTTTCGCGCAGCGCCGGGATCAGCAGATCGACGGCGGCGGTGGTATGCATGCCCTGGCTGCGCCCGTCATGCAGCACAATCACATTGCCACCGGTGGTTTCCAGGTCGCTCAGCACCTCGGCCACGATCTCTTCGGCGCCAAGACCGGCCCAGTCGGGGGGCACAATATCGCTGCCGACCACTATATGGCCTTCCTCGCCGATCATCCCGAACACCTGGGCTTCTGAGAGATCCAGCGGCCCCGGACCGCGCACATAGGGCGGGCGGTAAAGCAAGGGCGTGGCCCCGGTCAGCCCCTCGATCACCATCCGGTTCGAGCGGATCTCGGTGCGGGCGCGCAAAGGTCCAATCGCATCCATATGAGGATGGCGGAAGGTGTGTGAGCCGATGATATGTCCCTCGGCGATGGCCCGCGTCAGCAGGCCAGGCGCCACCATGGCGGATTGCCCGACCACGAAAAAGGTCGCCGGCGCATCATGGCGCCGCAGCACGTCAAGAATCTTCGTGGTGGCAACCTGGTCAGGCCCGTCATCAAAGGTCAGCGCGATCTGCGGCCCCGATGATGTGCCGAAGCGCCCCATCGTCACCGGCTCCGGCGTCACCAGATAGTCCTGGCCGACGATCATGCCGCTGCTTTCTTCCAGCTGCACCTTGCGCAACCCTGTTCGCGGCGGCTGCCCGAAGCTGTAGAAAGAGCCGGTCCCGGTATAGATGACGCGATCCGGAAATGTCGGGCGCAAATAGTCATCTCCGACCGTCGCCGCCGGCCAGCGCGCGAGCGCGTCCCAGAAGGCCGGTTCTTCGTCGCCGGGGCTGGCCAGGCCGATGCCGGCAATGCCCAGATCATCCAGCGTCTTGACCGCGTTATAGGCCGAGGCCGCGTCCAGCATCCAGATCTGATGCCGGGCTCCTGAGGCGTCGGCAAATTCGGCATAGCTGTTCAGCGCGGTCGGAGAAAAGCGGATCTCAGCCCCGGCCCCGGCAATGCGGTGCATCGCCTCGGCGAGGCTCAGCCGCTCTGGCCCGGCCCTCCCGGACACCCAGTCCTCGGCATGGCCGCCAAGCGCGATCACCAGCTTTTTCTGCCCGACAAGGCTGCGCATTTCCCGGGCCTCGCTGCGGAACCAGTCCTGTGGCGCGAGCGGCGCCGGAACAGACCCCATCCAGGGCTCGTGGAACAGAGTGACAACGACGGTATCGAACAGGGCGGTGACGGTCTTTTCGGCCCATTGCCGCGAGCCTGCATCCGTGATGAGGCAACGGGTCATTCCGGCGGCGTGGGCGGCGTCTGAAAATTCGTGCAGAAAAGGCAGCGCAGCTTTCAGCTCTGCGCCGCTGACACCCCGCAGCCGCAGACAAAGCCCATCGGCGCCGTTCCCGGCGGCGCTGGTGAGCATCGCCTGAACCAGACCAGGGCGGGCCTCGGCCTTTGTAATCCGATCCAGAAATGCCCGCGGCTCCAGCGTGCCGCCCGCGCTGAAAACCGGCAGGAATGTCAGCTCTTTTCCCCGGGCCGCCCGTATCGAGGCGACCGTTTCCGTCAATTCCGTATCGAGGCTGGCTGCCTCCACCCGCAGCGCATCGGCATCAATCTCAAACCACTCCGGCAGGATGGCATCGATCAGTCCGCAATGCCTTTCAAGCGGCAGAAAGGCATTGTCGAGATACATCGGCAGGATCGCATAGATCCGCCTGGCACTGTGCTGCGTCTCTGTGGCTGAGGCCATTGCGGCGCCAAAAATCGGCTGCGCCGGACGGCATCGTCCGCGCTGGCCGGTTTGCGGGTCTGGATCAGCGGTCGCATCTGCCAGCGCCTGGACGGTTTGCAGTTCCGGATGTGGACCCCCCCGCGCCGCCCCGGCGAGACGGGGAGCGGTCTCGCCTTGCGCGCGCATCTGCTCCGGGCTGTGCTCGGATCCGGGCTGCAGGGCGAGGACAAACAGCGTCGCCAGCCAGAGCAACAGTGCCAGCAATCCGAAGCGGAAGATCCGGCGCCAGCTGCGATGACGCGATCCGCTGCGGTCCTGGAATACAGGTTCGCCCGGCTCGGGAGGCGGCATCAGCTTTCCGGCGGGCGGCGGCAAAAAGGCGTCACGGGTCTGGCTCATGTATTAAAATACGCCACGCTCTCCCTGCCGGGGATATCCCGCCGATACCCCGTCCCAGAGAACACACAGACCAATCAGGATCAGCACATAGGGCAGCAGCAATTCGCCATATCTGCGGATCGGCCGGCCGATCGCCGGATGACGGACCAACCAGAAGGCCAGCGCGGACCAAAGCGCTGTCATAAGCAGAAAACTCAGGATGATGATGCCTGTTGCAGCCCCTGACTTAAGCGCGAATACCGGCGCATAGGCGCTGATATTGTCACCGCCATTGGCCAGCATGACCAACGAAACTGCGCCAATATTGCTGAGCACCGCCGCGCGTGGGCGCGCAATGCCGCCGCTGGCATCCGGAACGTCCAGGCGACGCTGGCACAGTTTGTAAACCCCGATCCCGATCGGCAGCAGCCCCAGCAGTCCCACATGGCCGTCGGTCAGCGCCAGCACACCACCCGCAACCAGCAGGCTTGCAAGGATCAGCAGCGCCATACTGGCAAACTGAGCGGCGAGGACCTCCGCCACCCGCAGGCGACGGTCGGCGAAGAACCCTGTAAGAAGAATCAAATTGTCGACATTGGTGGCCGCGAACAGCGGTATGGCGAGCGCAACGAGCGCCAGAATTTCAGAACTCATACCAGTCTCACCTGTGTCGGATCCGTCGCGGGCCGGCCTGCCGCAGGCCCGGAACTCTATCGGTCTTGGCTGACAGGAACCTGATAGGCTTGCCTGAGGCCGCCGAGTTCGGCACAGGGTCTGAGACTGTCAGCGCCTGATCAGCTTTGGCGGTCAGGATCGGGGCAGAGGCAAAGCCGGGGCAGGCTGCGCAAAGGGAGGCGGAATGCGGGTTTTGCTGGTCGAGGATAACCGGGATCTGGCCGCCATGGTTGCTGACCATCTGAGACGGGCTGGCTTCGTGGTCGATCACACTCCGGGCGGTGTGGAAGCGCAGCATATGCTGGCGATCTCCACCTATCAGGCGATGGTGCTCGACCTCGGGCTTGCCGATGGTGACGGTCTCAACCTGCTGACGGCGTTGCGGCGCGGCGGGCAGAATGCCGGCATTCCGGTAATCATCCTGACCGCCCGCGACGGGGTGGAAAGCAAGGTCACCGGGCTGAATGCCGGCGCGGATGATTATGTGGTAAAGCCCTTCAGCCTGACCGAACTGGAGGCCCGTCTGCGGGCCGTGCTGCGCCGTCCGGGTGCGCGGCAATCGATCTTGCTGCAATTCGGCGATCTGCTCTTTGAGCCCGCGGCGATGTCCGTGCGTGTCTCAGGCGTAACGCTCGATCTGGCCCGTAAGGAATATGCACTGCTCGAAGAGATGATCCGCGCGGCGCCCGGTGTTGTGATCAAGGACAGCATCGAGGACAGGCTTTACTCGCTGGACGAGCCGGTGACCCCGAATGCCGTCGAGGCCATCGTTTCCCGTCTGCGCAAAAAACTGGCGGGGACGCCGACTTCGGTGCGGATTGAGACCCTGCGCGGTCTTGGCTACCGGCTGACACTCGGGGGGACGAATGCGCCGGATCAATAGTCTTCGCAGCCGTCTGATCCTGGTGATGGCGGCGGTATTCACCCTCGGCGTGGTGAATGTGGCGATCTATCTTCTGGATCTGGACAATGATGTCCGCGACCATGTGTTCCGCGAACAGATCGAGATCCTGCTGGCAGGACTGCCGCAGCCACCGGAACCGGACGACATTGCCCGTCTGCCGCATCACTTCTCAGCATCCGACTGGCGCTATGCGCTCTATGGGGCGGATGGCAGGCTGATCGCCCATAGCCCGGCGGCGCAGCCTGCCCTTGAGTTCATTCCCCCCTCTGGCCGCCCCGATCAGATCCCCTCCACGATGGCAGTGCGGGCAGTCGGCGCTGATAAGGTGCTGATATTAGGACGTAATGACTGGGCGGAATGCGAAGAGCTCTGCCAGATTTTCCGTGACCGCATGGCCGGTTCTGCGTTGGTGATTGCGATTCTGGCGCTGATCAGCCTGGTCTCGATCCGGATGCTGTCGGACTGGGCGCTTGGTTCGGTACACCGGGCTGCCGCGCTGGCCGCGACCATCAGCAAATCCACCCCTGATCGCCGCATCCCGCTGGAAGAGCTGCCCGTCGAGATCCTGCCGCTCGCCCGCTCGGCCAATATCGCCCTCGCCCGGCTGGCCGAGGCCTATGCGATGGAGAAACGCTTTACGGCAGATGCGGCGCATGAGCTGCGCACGCCGCTTGCGGTGCTGGATCTGCGGCTGCAAAATGCGGAAATGGGCGCAAAGCCAGACTGGCAGGCCATTCGCCATGATATGGACCAGATGCGCCACCTGCTGCAGCAATTGCTCGATCTGGCGCGGCTTGATCATGAAAACAGTGTCGGAACCGCAGAGGTCCCGGTGGCGGTGGCGCGTATTCTGCGCGATGCCGCCGCCGACATGTTGCCGGCCTGTGAGGCAGCCGGGCGCGCGCTGACGCTGACCCTCAGCGAGGGGCTGATGCTTGCGCGCGGCGGCGGGCAGCTGCGCCAGGCGGTTCGCAGCCTGCTCGACAATGCGCTGAAACATGGCCGGGGCCGGCTGACGCTGTCTTTGCAGGCTCTGCCGGACAATCGCGCTGTCATCCGCGTCTCGGATGAAGGGCCCGCCCCACCGGCAGCCGAAGCCGAGCTGTTGTTTGACCGCTTTCGCAAGGGGCGGCAAAGCGAGGGCGGCACTGGCCTCGGCCTTGCCATCGTGCGTCAGGCGATGGCCAATCTCGGCGGCACCGCGACCATGGCGCAGAACGGGACTTTCTGTGTCGAGCTGATGCTGCCGCTGTCCTGATCCCGCGCGGCCCAGGGGATCAGACAGGCGCCAGGCATCCGGTCATGAGCAAGGCCAGCAAGACAAGGCCAAGCCCGATCCGGTAACAGACAAAGGGCAGGAAAGAGGCGGTCGAGATCAGTCGCATGAAGGCCACGATAACCATATAGCCGCTCAGAAACGCCACGGCAGTGCCCACAGCGGTCGGGGCGAGCCCGACCTGATCCGGCACTCCCATCGATTTGAACAATTGATAAAAGCCCGAGCCGAACACCGCAGGGATCGCCAGCAGGAAGGCATAGCGCGCGGCATCCTCGCGGCGGAAGCCCAGCAAGAGACCGGCGCTGATCGTCGCACCCGAACGCGAGACACCGGGGATCAGTGCCAGGGCCTGGGCAAAGCCAAGCAAAATACCGGCCCGCCAGCCAAGCTGGCGCAACGCCTTCTTGCGGCTGCCGAACCTGTCCGCCAGCCCCAGCACGATCCCAAAGCAGATCAGCATGGCAGCGGTGACATAAAGGTTGCGCAAGGCGGTTTCGATCAGATCTGCGAAAGCCAGCCCAAGCCCGACAATCGGCAGCGTGCCGATCGCGATCAGCCAACCCAGCCGGGCCGCATCAGCATCAAAGGCCCTGCCGCCGATCTGCTGTGCCATCGCGCGCCAGATCGCGAGGATCTCACGGCGGAAATACAGCAAAACCGCCAGTTCGGTGCCGATTTGCACGATGGCAGTGAAAGCGGCCCCCGGATCATGCGCCGCCGGCATCACCGCGCCCGCGATGCGCAGATGTGCACTTGAGGAGACCGGCAGAAACTCGGTCAGGCCCTGCAACAGCCCCAGAACGGCTGCTTCCCAGATTTCCATCGGCTGCACTCTTCGTTATTCCGAGGTCCTGATAAGGGATGCGGCTGACCGGAACCTGATAGCATCCCGGGTTGGCCCGCATCAGGTTCAGGTCAGGTCGCCGTGGTAGCGGGACCGGTGCGACTTACCGCCCTCTTTCTGATCCCGGGTGCCATGGAAATTATCAACGACATCGTCATGCCGATGGCACGCTCGCCATGGATCTATCTGATTGTCTTCCTCTGCGTGATGGGGGACGGTTTCATCCCGCCGGTGCCCGCCGAAACTGTGGTGGTGCCGCTGGCGGCGCTCGCCGCCGCCGAAAGCCAGCCGCTGCTCTGGCCGCTCATGCTGGCGGCGGCGCTTGGCTCGGTGCTGGGAGATCATGTGGCTTACGGGGCCGGCAGAATGGTGGACCGACAGCGTCTCACCTCGGGCTATCTGCGCCGGCTGGAGCCGCTGATCATGAAGGTCGAAGCAGGTCTGGAAAAGCGTCTTGGCCTTACCCTGGTTTCGATGCGGTATTTGCCGGGCTTGCGCATCACGACCAATCTGGCGGCAGGAATGGTCGATACCAGCTATTGGCGCTTTTTGCCCTGGTGCACGGTTGCCGGTATCTGCTGGGCGCTTTTCATGACGCTCGCAGGCTATCTCGCCGGGCACTGGTTTGGCGAAAACACCTGGATCGCGATTATCGTCGCACTGTTTTTTGCGATGACGGTCAGTTTGGTTCTGGAATGGGCGGTGAAGCTGCTTCCCGTTCAGCGGTGCTGCAAACGATTTGTCCGGGCTGTATCGCGGGCATCGCTCCGACAGCCCTGAAGATGCAGTGCAGGGCCCGGTCCGTCCTGTCGGGCAGCGCAGCATGATCGTCATGTGCATCTGCGGCCCCTGACAATCTGTGATCCTGGTTCTCACCATTCTTTGCAATAACATGTGGACGCTTTGGGGAAAGTGTCAGCGCGAGGTTGAGGATGTCAGGGCAGCGCCTGAAAAGGTGCCGTCAGATGAGCGCGAGATTCTGCTTCCCTGCTCATTCAGCCATGGCTGTCGTGAACGGGCAAAACTGAGCCCGCTCACCTCTCCTGAAGCCAGCCTGCATCGCTCCGCCGGAAATTCACCACTTTGGCGGGGCAAAAGCGTTTTTCAGCCTCGCTGAGCAGCCAGGGCGTGACGCTGACGCCGCCCGGATGGGTTTGCAGCAGCGCGAAGCCGTGGTTTTTCTCGCCCGGGCGGGCGCAAAGCGCGGTGCCGGACTGGATCTGCAACAGCGGGCGGGTGTTTGTTTCGGTTACGCCCAGACCGGGCTGCCAGTGATGCAGATGCCCGCTCAGGCTGATATCCAGCCCCCCTTTCACCAGACGCGCTATTCCCTGCGCGGCATTGCGCGTCTCGCCGCGATCAAATCCTGGCGGCTCCTCGATCGGATGGTGGCAGACCAGCACTCTGAATCCAGCGGGCGGCGCCGATACAAGCCCGGCGCAGATCCGCCGGATATCCTTTTCGCGCAGGATGCCGGAGCGGATACGCATCGGATCGGCAGTATTGGCGGCAAAGAGGTGGAAATCGCCAATGTGCAACCAGTCGCTGCGCAGATCGGCGGGCACCCCCTCGCGCCAGCGCCGGAATGGCGCGGTCAGCCGCAGCCCAAGATTCCACAGAGGTATATCATGGTTTCCCGGCACCGCGATGGCCGGTCGCCCTAGCTGCCGGAGGAATGCAACGGCTGCTTTGAACTGCTCCGGCCGGGCCCGATGGGTCAGATCACCCGAGACCGCGATCACATCGGGATCGGCCAGCGCAATCGCCCGCGCCAGCGCGGGCGTCAGGTCCTGCCTCTCTGCCCCGAAATGCAGGTCAGTCAGGTGCAGAAGTTTCGTCATTGGCTCTCGTTCTTCTGACTGTCGGGCGGCGCAGTTGCAGGAGGCGGGACGATCACACGCAGATGGTCCTTCCGAACCTTCAGGTGCCAGGGGCCCGCCATATGGGTTTTCTCGCCGTCGAATGCGACCAGCCGCCGCGCACGCCCGCCGGAGATCACGATATCATCGGCAATGATCAGTTCAAAATCCACGCCTTCCCGCGCACGACCAAAGGCCAGCCGCAGCGCCGCCGTCATCAGGTCACGCCTGCGGTGACCCTGTGCGATGAACAACGCGAAATGCCCGTCGCGCACCGCCTCCGCTCCTTCCAGCCCCAGGCTCTCCAGCTGATAGGGGCTGCGTGCCGCAAAGGCGAGCGGTGTGGTGATGTCGCGCGTCTCGCCCGAGGCACTGACCCTGAGTTGCATCGGATGACGCAGATCGAACAGCGAGGCCAGGACCGACCAATAGGCCATGAGACGGCTGCGGCCCCAGCGATGATATATCGACTCGCGGCGTTCCAGAATGTCGGGATAGACGCCGAAACTGGCATTGTTGAGAAAGATGCGCCCGTTCACCTCACCAAGATCGATCCAGGCAACATGCCCCGCCACCAGCGCCTCAAGCGCATCGGACAGGTCATTGCCCAGACCCAGCCCGCGCGAGAAATAGTTGAATGTGCCGCCCGGCAGCACCGCCATCACCGTATCAGACCCGGCAAGCGCACCGGCGACGGCGGATTGTGTCCCGTCTCCGCCCAGAGTTGCAACAAGCCCGGCACCGTCTTTCACGGCCTGCCGCGCGACAGAGGCGATTTCTGATCCCTTGCGCAAAGGATAGTGGCGGAAACGGCCGACATGCGGCTCCAGCCGCGCGCGGATCTCTTCGACCTGCGCGGCTGTATCATCGCGGCCCGATGCAGCATTGGCCAGCAGCGCGACCGAGGTCGATGCCAGATCCAGCCTGCCGTCGCCGGTAAGGTTCTTGCCCATATTATAAAGCTCCGCGAGCGCGATTGATTGGCAGCAGCGCGTTGCACGAAGAGGCATTTGCACTGGCACCGGCAGGCGAATGCCCACCGCGCCGTTTACGTTCCCTTCCGCGCCGTATTCTCCGATCTCGCCCGCGGCCTGGGCGGGTTTTTGCCCAAATCGCCATGGCTTCACGGCGAATGACCGCGGTTACGTGCCGCGCATGACTTCGGGTCCTCGGTCTGGGGGAACCGCGATCCCTGCCGGAAGTTGGCTTACCGTTCGCAGTACTAGCCCGGCCCTTCATGAGAGACCGGCATCGTACCTGCCGACCGGGCTGAATACGCCGCAGCATAAAAATCCGGACCACAGGTCCCTCGGTCACATAAGCCAGGCCCCGCCTGCCGTGACCGGTTACCCGCAGAGCGGGAAGCGGCGCCTTCATGGCGCCGCGATAATCAATTCAATTAATTGATATAAAACGATTTATTGTAATTTTGTTTTCAAATTCAGCCGGAACATTTCCTCCCCACGCCCGTTCGTTTGTCATGCCCGAGATGGGCGGGCCGGAAGGTTCGGAGAGGCCATTCGCTTTATCCGCAACGCCCTGGCTGAAACTGAAACGACAGGAGACTACATGAAGACTCTCATGCTCACCTCTGCCATTCTTCTGGCGACCAGTGGCATCGTGGCGGCCCAGACCGGGACGACCGAAGCTCCGGCCGAAGCAGCCGTTGCCGGCGAGATGGCCCAAGGCGCTATGGTTCCGGGGTTCCGCGCGTCGGAATTTACCGGGATGAACCTTTATACCCTCAGCCCGGATGCTGTAACCGAGCTGCGCGCCGCCCGACCCGCAGATCCCGCCTGGGACGAGCGGGCCGCCCGCTGGACCAGTGGCGAGACCTTTATCGCCGGTCGTGACCAGTGGGATGATATCGGCAGGATCAACGATATCATCCTCAGCCAGGATGGCGAGATCCAGGGTGTTCTGCTTGATATCGGTGGTTTCCTCGGGATGGGCAGCCGCACCGTAATGGTGGGCACCAATGATCTTTACTTCGTGGCTGATACCGCGACGCCGGATGATCTGGGTGACTTCTTCGTCGTCGCCAGCCTGTCGCGTCAGCAGCTTGAGGCGCTTCCTGAATGGAGCGATGACAATCTGACGGCCGGATATTCCTGGGATGACCATGCCGCCCTGAGCCCCATTGCCGGGGAGGCCGCCGATGCCACCACCGCAGCCCCCGTTGCCGGCCAGCGCGCAGCAGTTTCCCCGACCTCGGAGGAGCTGACGGGTGCCGCCGTGCAGGACATGGCAGGCGAGAATATCGGGTCGGTCAGCGATCTGGTCCTGAACGGGGACACACTTTCCGGCGCGGTGATTGATGTCGGCGGCTTTCTCGGGATTGGCGCAAGATCCGTCCTCGTGCCGGTTGATACTCTCACCGTCATCCGGGATGCCGACAACGCCGTCGTGCGGATCGAAACATCCCTGACCCGCGAACAGCTTGAAGCGCTGCCCGAGCACAGAACGTAAGCCGGGCGCCCGAACCAGACCACCTTTCCTAATCTTTGCAAAAGGAGAAGACAGATGACCACTGCAGTTCCCGGATATGAAGCCACCACCGCCCACCTGATTTCGGGCAAAGATGACGTCAAAGGCACCAGAGTCTACAGCCCGGCGGGCGATGATCTCGGTCATATCGATGATGTCATGATCGACCCCGCCTCGGGCAAGGTCGTCTATGGCGTGTTGCAGTTCGGCGGGTTCCTCGGGATCGGTTCGGACTATCATCCCATCCCCTTCGGCAAGCTGCGCTATGACGGCGCGCGGGGCGTCTATGTCACCGATCTGACCAAAGCTCAGCTTGAGGGCGCACCGGCCTATTCGGATGACTGGCGTTCCAACCGTGACTGGCAGAAACGCTCCTATGATCATTACGGGGTCAATCCCTACTGGCTGTAAACCGGCTGGCCTGGCTTTTCCCGTTGATTTCCGGCCCCGCAAGGGGCCGGTTATTTCGTCACGACCAGACCAGAAGGGGCGTGACCGGGCCCCAAATGGCTTTGATTGTCACAAATGGTCGGTTGCACGCACCGTGGCGATCTGTGCCGGATCGGGCGCAGGTATCGCCAGTGGCCACATAGCACATGTCCTTTATGAGGCCGATTTCGATTTCCGCCTCGACGGGTTCGGGAACAGCTATACCGGCCGTCGCGAAGGCATCTGGCTCTTGCTGCCCGATAGCAGCGCATATCGTCACGACTGGCCCTTTCCCTTTGCCGACCTGAATGTCGCCGTGAAGAAGGCCCACGAAAGCGCGCTCTGGTGCCACTGGGAGGTGGTGGGGGAGGGGATCACGCTGGCCGCGGCTGACGGCTCGATCCGCGATCTGACCGACGCGCAGGAGCTGGTCTCGCCGGGGTCCGATTTCCGCGACAACGCACATTACGACTATCGGCAGATCGGCAGCGTGGCCTGGTGGCTGGAGGAAGAAGAGTGATCCGCAGTTTTGCTCTTTGACCACGCGACCGGCCCGTAGGGCCGAGGCAATCCGCGAGGCCGTTGCCGGCGCAGCTGACTGTGGGGGCGCTGATCCTGAACCGGACAGGCTTTCATCGCATTCCGCGCGCAGACACTTTAGGTCAGGTTCAGCGGGATGTCTCCGAAGGGGAAATTGCCCGGGCGCCGCTGCGCGCTCCACCAGATCGAAACCACCATAAAGGCAACGGCCAGAGGTTATCCATGCAACGTTTTCTGAAACCCGTTATCGCCCTTCTCCTTGGGCTCCTGCCGTTCTTTCTGTTCATCGGCAGCACCAGCACTTTGATGGTGAATGGTGAAACGGTCTCCGACAGCCGTTTCAACCCTGGCGGCATCGTGCTTGCGCTGATCGGGATTGCCCTGGCGGTTGCCGTCATCGCGGAAAAGGGCCCGGGACAGATAGCGCGCAAGCTGCTGGCAGCGCTGGCCGTGCTGGTCTGTGTGCTGCAGCTGGCCAGTTCGGCCGATCTTTTGCGCATCGACCCGCTGGACTGGGTGATACCGGACCGCGATCTGCCTGTCACCGAATACAGCGGCCTTGCCGAGGCGGACCGGATCTACCTCGTTCCTGAAACAGAGGCGAATTATCGCAGCACGCTCGCCCACAGAAAGGCAGAGATCATAAGCTCTGCCCGGCTGCACAATGCCTATGCCGCAAAATGCCATGGCGGTCGCAGCCGTGTCGATCTGGCCCGCGCCGAAGTGATGCCCGATATCTTTGACGCCGAACTGCAAAGCGCGATTGCGGATGGTGTGGCGCGGCGCAGCGTCGAGGAGCCGCAAGACTGCTCCCGGCGGCAATCGATCGGGATCATGGTGGCGCTTGCCGATGAGACCAATCGCAGCATGGATATGCTCGACCGCCTTACGGAAGAGTTCCGCAGCTTCTCTGCCTCAGGCCCCACACCATGAAGTGACTGGGGGAAATGGATCGGTCTGTTCCTGGTGGCGGCAGTCGGTCTTGGGCTGCTTGGCCATTACATCAAAGCGCGGCTGGTGCGGGAACCCGATCTGGCGCTGCTTTTCCGCATGGCGCGGATCAAACATTTCACAGCGGTTGTTAAGTTGCTGAAGACGGGGGCCGACCCGCTGGAGCAGGATGATCTGGGCGCGCCTCAGCCTGTTCTGACCCGATCCACCAGCCAGTAATCCGGCGCGACCTGGGCCAGGTTCAGCGTAACCCCCGGCACAGACCCGGCGCGTTCGGCATGGATCAACGGGCCGCTTCGCCAGTGGCAAAGCGGCCCATGCCTGGCTTCAGCGCAAATGATGCGGCGCTTCGAGCCCCCAGACCGGCGTCTCAAGCCCGGCCTGACGCGCTTTCAGTTGCAGCGCGAGATAGCGCGAATAGTGACGCGACTGATGCAGATTGCCACCGTGGAACCAGAGCCCATCCTGCATGGTGGGCTTCCACATATTGCGTTGCTCGCCCTCCCATGGCCCAGGATCTTTGGTCGTTTCCGACCCCAGCCCCCAGCATTTGCCAACCTTATCCGCCACTTCCTGGCTGATCAGATCCGCAGCCCAGCCGTTCATCGACCCATAGCCGGTGGCATAGACCACCAGATCGGCAGGCAATTCGGTGCCGTCGTCCAGCACCACGGCAGTTTCAGACAAATGGCTGATCCCTTTGCCGGATTGCAGTTTGATCGAGCCATCGATGATCAGATCGCAGGCGCCCACGTCGATGTAATAGCCCGACCCCCGGCGCAGGTATTTCATGAAGAGCCCGCTTTCATCATCGCCGAAATCGAGCATGAACCCGGCTTTTTCCAGCGCGGCATAAAACGCCGCATCCCGGACCTTGATCTCGTCATATTGTGGCACATGGAAATCGGCCATGATCTTATAGGGCACCGAGGCAAAGATCATATCCGCCTTGTCATGGGTGATGCCGCTGGCCACCGCCGCCTCAGAGTAAAGCCCGCCCAGACAGACCTCCATCAGACTTTCCGATTTGACGATATGGGTGGATGAGCGCTGCACCATCGTCACATCGGCGCCGCCCTCCCACAGTGCAGCACAGATGTCATGCGCCGAATTATTGGCGCCAATCACCACAACGCGCTTGCCTTTATAGGCGTCGGGGCCGGGGTGCTGGCTGGAATGCTGCTGCTCGCCCTGGAACACATCCTGGCCCGGGATCACTGGCACATTGGCCTTGCCGGACATGCCGGTCGCCAGAACCAGCTGCTTCGGGCGCAGGGTGATATCGCGCCCGTCGCGATGAACCACCACCTCCCATTCGCCTTTCGCCTCGTCATATTTCGCCGATTTCGCGGTGGTGGAGGACCAGTAGTTCAGTTCCATCACCTTCGTATACATCTCCAGCCAGTCGCCGACCTTGTCCTTGGGCGCGAAGACCGGCCAGTTGTCGGGGAAGGGGATATAGGGCAGGTGGTCATACCAGACCGGGTCATGCAGGCAGAGCGATTTGTAGCGGTTGCGCCACTGATCGCCGGGGCGCGGGTGTTTGTCGATCACGATGGTCGGGACGGAAAGCTGCCTGAGCCGCGCACCAAGCGCGATGCCACCCTGACCGCCACCGATCACCAGCACATAGGGCTGTTCTTCGAAGCCAAGCCGCGCCGCCTCATCAAGCTGCTTTTCCTTCCAGGTTCTGCGGTTCGGGTCATGGCCATGTTCGGCCCCCATCGGACGGCGCAGCTTCCTCGGTTCCTCATGGCCTTTCAGCTCATGGAGCGTGGTCAGAAGCGTCCAGATCTTACCCTCTTTCATGCGGATATAGCCCTGACCCCGGCCGGTGGCGGTCTCGATCAGCAGCCAGCCCTCGGTGACGCCAGCCGCCTCTGAAACAGGCTCCGACGGGTCAAGGCGCAGCAGCGACGGCCTGACATGCGCCAGTTGCGCCCGGGCCATTTCCGCGATCTCAGCCCGGCCCTCGCAGGTTTTCAGGTTCCAGGTAAAGGCCGCAAGGTCGCGCCAGAAGCCGGTTTCCAGAAACAGCCCGGCCACCGCCTCGGCATCCTGCGCCACCAGCGCGCGTTCCAGATCGGCAACCAGCGCGGCAAGCGCGCCTTCTCTCATCGTATCAAGCATAGTTTCTCCTCCCATGGTGCTGTGTCTCATCCGGTTGACCGGGGCCTCCCAACCCCTGCCTGCCGGGATCGGGTCAGGTCAGAACGATCCGGAACTTCGGCGCGGGAATCTCCCTCGCCTCCGGGATCCGCAGGTGCCGGGCGGCATGGAAGCGCAAGGCTTTCATTCTCGGTCTCCTCCACTGTGGCAACAGCCTGGCCTGCCGCCGGTTCAGCGCGAACGCCTTTCTTGCAGATCAACGATTCCAAAGGCTTGGCGGGAGGTACTGAGGCATAGCGGGCGCACAGTGTTGCACCGGGCTGCAACAGCCTTGCGGCAGTGCGGCAGGATGCTGCACCGCACAGACGGCGTGGTTAACGGCACAGAAGATTTATGCCAGGATCACGGGGTTGCCGCCCGACAATACCTGCGGCCACCGCCCTGACGGGGAGCAGAATGCAGACCGATATCGAGCATATCCGCGAGATCGAGACCGCCTTGCATCACGGCAGCGAGACCCGCGATCCCGTCGTGGTGCAAAGCTGGCTGCGATGCCTGAAAAAGCACGGGCTTGATCCTGCCGCGCGGGGCGAAGCCTATATCCTTCCGGACGCGGCCCTGCGCCAGCACCGCCAGCGCTCGGAGGATCTGATCCGGATCGCGCGCTCTGGTATCGATGATCTTTATAAACTGGTCGCCGGGCAGAATTATGTGCTGCTGCTCGCGGATGCCGCCGGTGTCACCGTCGAATATCTGGGAGAGGAGACGCAGAAAGACGCGCTGCGCCGGTCCGGGCTGTATCTCGGCGCGGAATGGTCCGAGGCCCGCGCTGGCACCTGTGCGCTTGGCGCCTGTATCGAGACCGGCGAGCCGCTGATCATTCATCAGAGCGACCATTTCGATATCAGCCATACCGGACTGTCCTGCACCGCTGCGCCGATCTATGACACGGCGGGGCAGCTGGCGGCGGTTCTTGATATCTCGCTGCTTTCCTCGCCGTTGATCCGCACCAGCCAGAGCCTTGCGCTTAACCTGGTGCGCCAGACTGCGCGGCGGATCGAGATGGCGAATATCATGGCGGAAAGTCGCACCGACTGGGTTCTGCGCCTGGCCGGCAGCCCGGATTTTCTGGATGTCGATCCCGAAGCCGCGTTGCGTCTTGACGAAGGGGGCAGGGTGATCGGGATGACCAATGGCGCGGCCCGGCTGATGGCGCGCAGCCTTGGCGAGGACTGGCGGCGCGGCGCATCGCTGATCGGCCGCCCCATCGAAGAGATTTTCAATCTCGATTGCTCTGGCCTCGAACGGCTGACCCGCCAGCATGAGGCCCGTGACCGGCTGATTGAAACCCGCGACGGCTACCGCCTCTTTGCCCATGCAATCGAGCCACGTCGCGCACTGGTCACGCATACCGTTCCGGCGCCCCGTCTGACGGCCGAACTCAGCGAGCTTGCAGGCACTGACACGGTGATGCAGGAGGTGGTCGGGCAGGCAATGGTCCTTGCGCGCAGCGATATGCCGATGCTGATCGAGGGGCCCTGCGGCAGCGGAAAATCGGCACTGGCGCGCGCGATTCATGCTGCGGGCCGGCGCGGTCCGCTGATCACCGTGGCCTGTGAGACGATCACCGGTGAAGAGGCCGCGGTGCTGTTCGGGCGCGGCGAACTGCGCAGCTATGAACCCGGTCTGATCAGCGCGGCGGATCATGGCACATTGGTGCTCGATAATCCGGAACAATTGCCCGCCGCGCTTCGGGCAAGGCTCGCGAGCCTGCTGGTCACGCGCCGCTTTCGTCCCATCGGCGCAATGCGGGAACGCGAGTCGAGCGCGCGCATCATCGTCACCAGCCGGGGCCTTGGCGCCAATGGTGCCCCGCGTGAGGAGTTTCACCACAGGCTGGCGGCAACCCGGCTGGTGCTGCCGGGCCTTTCCGCGCGCCAGGACATCATGGCGATCGCGAGAAAGCTGTTTACTGCCGCCTTCGGATCCGGCGTGACCTTTGATCTTCCGGCGGCCGCGCTGCTGACGGGCCATAAATGGGAGGGCAATCTGCATGAGATGGAAGCGCTTGCCCGAAGTATCGCGGCGACGGGCGGGCTGGTGGCAGACAAGCTCCTGATCGGGGCAGAGCATTTTCCCGCCCATATGCGGGGGCAGGGCGGCGATGCCGGCCCGGGTTCGGCTGCGATGCTCAGCCATCTCCTGGCCGAGAATGGCTGGAACATTTCTGCGGTCGCCGCTTTGTTGCAGGTTGACCGGGCGACGGTGCATCGCAGGATGGCGCGGCTTGGCCTGAAACGTCAGGCAAAGCCGGTCGCGCGGCGGGTCAACCGCTAGGGCAGACAACCGCAGCCGGCCGGGTCCCGCTGCTTTACCGGACAGGCTGCGTCACGCCAGGGGGAAACTAAAGTTGTATTGCCAAGTGACATCACCGGCGTAAGCTTTAGCGATGAGGCAAAGGAGGAACTGCCATGACCTGGTCGAAACCGAAGGCTCTTGAAGTGAAATGCGGTATGGAAATCAACATGTACGGTCCGTCGGAAGACGATCGCGGTGGCCGCGACCTGATCTGATTCGTCCGGAATGCATGTAAAGATTCTTGGGGCAGCCGCCGGCGGTGGCCTGCCCCAATGGAATTGTGGGTGCCGGAATTGCGCCGATGCGCGGTCGGGCGAGATCGCTGGCATGAGCCAGAGTTCGGTTGCGGTATCAGCTGATGGCCGCGACTGGGTGGTGCTGAATGCCTCGCCTGATATCCGCGAGCAGATGCGCCTCTCGGGGCTGCATCCGCCGTCCCGGCGCGGCAGCCCAGTGCGTGCCGTCGTGCTGACCAATGGCGATATCGATCATATCGCCGGGCTGCTGACCCTGCGCGAAAGCACCCCTTTTCAGATCCATGCGACGGCCGCGACGCTTGCGATCCTTGAACAGCCGGTGTTCCGCGTGCTCAACCCCGCTTTGGTCGGCAGGCAGGTGGTCCGGCCCGATGAACCCTTTGAGCCGCTTGCCGGGCTGCGGCTGACCGCTTTTGCCGTCCCGGGCAAGGTGCCGCTGTTTCTGGAAGAGGGCGAGGTGAAGACCGATCTCCTGGGAGAACAGACCATCGGACTGCGGATCGACTGCGGCGGTCGGGTGATGTTCTACATCCCGGGCTGTGCTGCGGTGACGCCGGATCTGCGCGACCGGGTCGGGGGCGCGGATCTTCTTCTCTTCGACGGCACAGTCTGGAGCGATGATGAAATGACCAGGACCGGCACCGGCGTGAAAACCGGCGGGCGGATGGGTCATATCGCCATGGCAGGGCCGGATGGCAGCCTCGCCGCGTTTGACGGGCTGAGCATCGCGCGGCGCATCTATATCCATATCAACAATACCAATCCCGTGCTGCGGCCCGGCTCGGAGGAACGCGCCCGGGTCGGGGCGGCAGGCTGGGAGATCGCCCGCGACGGACAGGAGATATTGCTGTGAGCGCTGCTGCCCCCGCCATCACCCCCGAGGATCGCAAGGCCGCGCTTGAGGCACGGCTGCGCCAGGTCGGGGTTCTGCGCTATCACGACAAACACCCGTTTCACCGCCTGCTGCATTCGGGCGGCTGTACGATTGACCAGGTCCGGGCCTGGGTGGTGAACCGCTACTATTACCAGTCGCGCATCCCGATGAAAGACGCGGCCTTCATGAGCCGGGTAGAGGAGCCGGGCCTGCGCCGGGCCTGGCGCGCGCGGATCGAAGATCACGACGGCAGCGACAGCCAGCCGGGGGGGATCAGCCGCTGGCTGCGTCTCGCCGAAGGCGTCGGGCTTGACGCCGCTTATGTGGCGTCCTGCGAGGGTGTCCTGCCGGCCACCCGTTTCGCGGTTGATGCCTATGTCAGATATGTCCGCGAGCAGCCGCTTTTGCAGGCCGTCGCCGCCAGCCTGACCGAGCTTTTCGCCCCGGCGATCCATGAAGAACGCATTGCGGGCCTGCTGCGGCACTATGCTTTCGCCAATCCGGATACGATATCTTACTTTCAGCACCGGCTGAAGGAGGCGCCGAAGGATGTGGCGTTCGGCCTCGCCTGGGTGCTGGATCAGGCGAAAACGCGTGAGCAGGAGGATATGGCCGTCGCGGCGCTGGAGTTTAAAACCGATGTGCTCTGGGCCCAGCTCGACGCGCTTTACGGTGCCTATGTCGCGCCCGGGCTGATCCCGCCCGGGGCATGGCGCCCGGATCAGGGGCTGATGCGATGACCGGCGCCGCGGTCATTGGATCGGATCGCCCCAGCCTGCCGCGCGGGGTGAGGCTGCATTATGATGCGGTGCGGGAGACACCGGTGCTGCTTGGCCCCGAGATTGCGTTGATGCTGGACCCGATTGGCAAGGCGGTGCTTGATGAGGTGGACGGCGCCCGCGATATCGCCGCGATATCGGAAGATCTGGCCCGGCGCTATGATGCGCCGCGCGACATGATCGAGGCCGATGTGATCGAATTCTTGCAGGGCCTCGCTGTCAGGCGGCTGGTCGATCTGTCATGAAAGACAGCGTCACGCCCCGGCCATCCCCGCAGCAGGCGCCGCCGATCGCGATGCTGGCCGAACTGACCCATCGCTGCCCGCTCTCCTGTCCCTATTGCTCGAACCCGCTTGATATGGTGCAGCGCCAGGGCGAGCTGACAAGCACCGAATGGGCGCGGGTGTTTCAGGAAGCTGCCGCACTTGGTGTCTTGCAGCTGCATCTTTCCGGGGGCGAGCCTGCGTCGCGCCCCGATCTGGTCGACCTGGTGGCAGCGGCACGGGCGGCGGGGCTTTACACCAATCTTATCACTTCCGGCATCGGGCTGACGCCTGTAAGGCTGGAGGCGCTGGACCGGGCCGGCCTTGATCATATCCAGCTCTCGCTGCAGGGCACCACGCCCGAGGTCGCGGATTTCGTCGGAGGCTATAAGGGCGGCTTTGCCCGTAAGATGCAGACCGCCGCTGAAATCGCCCGGCTGGGATTTCCACTGACCATCAATGCGGTGATGCACCGGCACAATCTGGGCGATCTGCCGGCCACCATCGCGCTGGCGGCCAGGCTGGGCGCCCGCCGGATCGAGGTGGCTTGCGTGCAGTTCCAGGGCTGGGCGCTGAAAAACCGCGCCGGTTTGCAACCGACCCGCGAGCAGGTCGATGAGGCCAAGCGGGTGGTGGCCGAAGCCCGCAGGACCTATGCAGGGACCCTGGCGATTGATTTCGTGCCACCCGATTATTTTGCCGATTTTCCAAAGGCCTGCATGAATGGCTGGGGCACGACCGGGCTTAATATCGCCCCCGATGGCAGGGTTCTGCCCTGCCATGCCGCCGAAATCATCCCGGGCCTGGTGTTCCAGAATGTGCGCAGCGCTTCGCTGGCAGAGATATGGCAGGGTCCGGCCTTTTCGGCCTTCAGAGGCACAGACTGGCTCCCCGAACCCTGCCAGAGCTGCGACCGGCGCGAGATTGATTACGGCGGCTGCCGCTGCCAGGCCATGGCGCTGACCGGCGACTCGCGCGCGACAGACCCGGTATGCCGTCTTTCGCCCTTCCGGGCCAGAATTGATGAGATGATCGCGCTGGAAACCAGCGCGCCGCCACCGGCTTTCATCTATCGCAAACTGGTGCCCGGCGTGGTCTGATCATCCGCCCGCAGGCTGCGCCGTCTGGTTCAGAAACAGACCATCTCGGCCTCGGCCTGGGCGCGGCGCAGATCGGCGGCGACCGCCTGCATCGTCGGGCTGCCGCGAAACAGCGCGGTACGCTCACCGCCGCCGATCCGCATCCGCAGCACCGTCTCTGCCGAGACGAAATTGTCATAGGGCAGGATCGAGGCAATCGTATCAATGGAACAGGAGCAGCGGCGCAGCATATCCTGGGTCTGGCCGTTGACGGTCATGCAGGTGAAGACATATTCCGCCCGCGCCTCGGTCGGATAGTCATTGGCCAGCGTCTCGGCGGCCGCAGGGGCGGCAAGCAGCAGTGGCAGCAAAGCAGCGGTTACAAGGCGGCGGTGCATCATTCCCCCCCGGTCAGGATCATCTCTTCACTATAGCCACCCGGCCCGGCTCTGGTATCCGCCTTAAGGCTGAGGAGGCGACCGGGCTCTTCAGGGGCAAAGGAAAGCTGCAGCTGCAATCCGGCAAAGGCGCCAAGGCGGTCGCGGTTCGGATCCGCCGCGAAAGGCTCCAGTGTCACCGTGATGCGACCATCAGATCCGGGCGCGGCCTCTGCGGCGATCAGCGCGGCGCGGATACGGTTGCGGATGTAGAAAGGGTTGCCCCCGGTCGCCTGGCTCATATCGCGGACGATATTTTCCAGAAAATACAACAAAAGCGGATTGGCGCTGGCGGCGGGAAAGCGGGCAATCTCGCTGCGCGTGCCGCCGGATTCCTGGTCCAGCAGCAGAAATTTCGTGCCGTTATCTTCCATCACCAGAAGGCGCAGCACCGATTGCGCCGGTGCCGCATCGCCCGGCCCATTACGGCTGAGACTGTATTGCAGCACCGCGCCGGCCCTGGCATCAGCAAAGACACCTTCCGCCATGATCAGATCCGAAAGCGGCCCCGCCGACGCCGCCCCACTGAGGCAGAGCGCCAGAACCAGCGCGAGGCGCTTCACGGATCATCCCCCTGCGCCGTCAGCATGAAGCCGCGGCTGCGCAGGGTTTTCAGGCTGAGCCCATAGGGGGTGAAATTCCCCAGTTTGCGCCGCAAATAGCCCAGATAGACATCGACCACATTCTCGGTCGAGCCACCATGCTGCGCCCAGAGCGCGTCAAACAACTCGCCCCGCGTCAGCAGAACCCCGGGCCGTTGCAGCAGATAGGCCAGCAATTCGCCTTCGCGTTCGGTCATCATCTGTGGCCGCGCCGCGCCGGTCACCATGCGCGATGTGGCGTCATAGGTCAGATCGGCCAGCGTCACCGGCGCGATGCGCGGCGCCGAACGGCGCAGCTGCACCTCGAGCCGTGCCAGCAGCTCCGAGAGCTGGAAGGGTTTCACAACATAGTCCTGGGCGCCCGCTTCCAGCCCCTCGGTGCGATCCTCGATCCGGTTCAGGGCAGACAGGATGATCGCGGGCATGCGCTTGCCCCGCGCCCGCATCCCGGCCAGCAATTCCGCACCGCTGTCACCGCCCAGCATCATATCGATTATCGCGGCGTCGCAACCGCGCGTCTCAACGAAATCCGCGGCGGCCCCGGCCGTCTCGGCCCATTCGACCTGATGGCCGGCCGCTTCCAACCCGCGCGACAGCAGCGAGGCGATGTCAGGGTCGTCTTCGACCACCAGAATATGCGCCATTACCTCTCCTCCCAAAGCGGCAGCTCGATCTGCACCCCAAGCCCCCGGTGATCCTGCGTTCCCTGCGCAAAACCGGCTTCGGACCGATCTTCGGGCAACAGGCCCATGCGTCCACCCGAAGCTTCCACGACCCAGGCCGCAAGGGCAAGGCCGACACCAAAGCCCGGAGCATTTCCGCTGCGGGCAAAGCGGCGAAACACCTGATCGCGCAAGCCGGGGGCGAGGCCGGGCCCGGTATCGGTGATCACGATCCGGGCAATCCCATCCTCTTCGCTGGCAGTCACCGCCACCTCTGCGCCGCGCCCCGCATATTTCGAGGCATTCTCGAAGAGGCCGGCAAAGACCTGGCGTAGCCAGTCGGAATCGGCGCAGAGATGGATCTCTGCGACCTCTGTCTGGACGCTGACCCCGGCGCGGCGCAGCAAAGGCGCGGTATCCGTCAGCGCCGCACTGATCGCCTGATCCAGCGACACCCTGTCGCGGCAAAGCTCCAGCTGACCGGAGTCAGACCGTGCGATGCGCAAGATATCCTCGATCCTGCGGTTAAGACGCTGGCCGCGCGCCAGGATTGTCTGAAAGGCCGCGCGTACAAGCGGATCGGGATGGCGGGACCCAAGCTCTGCCTCGCCCATGATGACGGTCAGGGGCGTGCGCAGTTCATGGCCGACATCTGCGAACAGACGGCGGCGGTCGGCATCGGTCTGCGCCAGCCGTTCATTCGCGGCAGACAGATCAGCGGTGCGCCCGGCGATGATACCCTCAAGGCGCTGGCTGTCGCGCTCCAGCCCGGCGCGCCTGCGGTCCAGCCGGCGCGCCATCTGCCGCAACCGCGCCAGCATCAGCCCAAGCTCGTCATGCCCGCCGGCGCCGCGCGGGAACCGACCGCTTGCGAGGCTTTCGGCCGAGGCCGTGACCCGCTCCAGCCGGCCAAACAGCGGGCGCAGCACCAGAAGATAAAGCGCCGCCAGCACCAGAGGCGCCGCCAGCCCCGCCGCAAGGGCAAAGATCCGCAGGGTGTTCTGCAGCCGATCCATCGCCAGCAGGGCATTTTCGCGACGCCGGGTTTCCTGGATGATCTGGCCGCCCACGGCCTCGGGGGCCTGTGCCATATAGAAGGCAATCGCCGCATCCCCCTGTGGCGTGCCCGGGCCGGATTGCGCCAGCGTCTTTTCCAGCTGGCCGAAAAAGCCGCGCAGCCGCGCCGGGGTCATGCTTTGCCGTGCGCGCTGCGCCTGTTGTTCCGATGTTGCGGCGCCGGCGACATCCTCGGCGACCAGCCGGTCGAGCTGATCAATTGTTGCCAGCACCGTGGCAGGGTCGGGCGGTGTCTCCGGCCGCGTGAGCCAGCCGATCATCCAGTCATTCACCCGCGCCGAAAACACACCATAGGCCTCGACCCGGCTCTGCGCCGCCATCGCCTCATGCGCGTAGGACTGGGTGCGTGACAGGCCGTAAACCGCCAGCCCCGCCGAAAGCATCGTCAGCCCGGCCAGCAGCGTCGCGGCTGTCCACAGCCGGGGCCTCAGGCCGGGACGTAACCAGCGCCGGGCCACTCTCATAGCACCCCGAGGGAGTGACGAATGGCGCGGTTCAGATCTTCGGCGGCGACAGGTTTTTCCAGGATTTCCAGCCCCGGATCGCCGGTTTTCCTGCGGATCATATCGGCGGGTTCGGCGCTGACAATCAGCGCCGGCGGCGCCAGGGCCAGCTCTTGCGAGAGGCGCCGGATCGCCGCCATCCCGGTATCTTCGCCATCGAGCCGGTAATCCGAGAGGATGAGGTCGGGCGCGGCAAGCATCGCCACCTGCACCGCCTCGTCACTCCCGGCGACGGGCCAGACGATCATGCCCCAGCTTTCCAGCAGATATTGCATCGCCTGACGCATGGTCTGGTCGTTCTCGATCAGCAAGACGCGGCGCCCTGTCAGATCGGCGCGCGGCATATCGGGTGCCTCTGCAGGCATCGCTGGCAAAGAGGGGGTCTGGACCAGAGGCAGCCTGACGCGAAAGCGCGAGCCGAGGCCCGGATGCGAGATCAGTTCGAGCCGGTGGTCAAGTTGATCACAGGCGCGCTGAACGATGGAAAGGCCAAGACCTGTGCCGGGCTGCGTTTCCAGTGAGAGCCGTTCAAATTCATTGAAAATACGGGTCTGATCGGCTGGCGCGATGCCCGGCCCCTGGTCCAGCACCTCAAACCAGACCGCAGGCCCCACCGCACTGTTGCGGTCATGACGCAGCCCGACCAGCACCTTGCGGCCGGTGGTATATTTCAGCGCGTTGGTGATCAGGTTCTGCGCGATCTGGCGCAGGTAGACCCCGTCGCTCAGCACGGTGGCCTTCGATCCGACAAAACGCAGGTCGATCCGCCGGGCGCTGGCCACCGGCTGGGTGTCGATGATCAGCCGGCGAAACAACCGCCCCATCGCCACCGGCGCAAGATTGGTCTGAAAGCTGCGACTGTCGAGCTTGGCGATCTGCAACAGGGCGCGGATCAGCTCTTCGGCGGAATCGATGGTGGCTGTCAGATGCGAGACAAGGTCGCGTTGCAGCGCATCGCCCGAGACTTCGCGAAGATGGGCGAGAAACAGTTTGGCCGCGCTGAGGGGTTGCAAAAGATCATGGCTGGCCGCCCGCAGAAACCGCGATTTGGCGCGATTGGCCTGGTCGGCGACCTCGCGCGCGTTGGCCAGTTCGGTATTGATCAGCGCAAGTTCAGCCAGCGCGGTCTCAAGATCGAGGTTGCGCGCCACCACCTCGCGCTCCAGCACCTCAGCCGCCCGCGACAACGCATAGGCGGGGCCGCGTTTCTGGCTGATGCTTTCAAGCCGGCGGATCAGCACTTCATTGATCCGCGTCAGCTTGGTGATTTTCTGGCCGGGGCTGTCCGTCTCACGCAACATCAATGCTGTCCACGCCCTTGCCGCCGCTGTGATCAAGGATCGCGAGCCCGACAAAGGTCTGGTTCACATGGATGCCGCCATGCTGCTCGCCATAGGTATTAAAGCCCGCCACGCGAAAATCACGGCAGAGCTGGCCGACAGTCTCCTGCTCGCCGGCCCGTTCAACCGCAATGCGCCGCAGGATGCAGTCAAAGCCCAGCACCAGTTCGGCCGGGCCGATCTGCTCCATCTGCCGCCGCAACCCCTCGGTCAGGCTTTCTGAGCGCCCCAGCGTAAGGATCGCCCCCGGCTCGATCGAGCACATCAGCGCCAGATCTCCATTCGGGGTCACGCCGCTGATCGCGCGGACATAATGGCGCCCGCCGGCACATTCCAGCAGGGGGTTCTCGGCAAAAGCGCTTGGTCCCAGTTCATCCACCCGCACATCGATCAGTCTTGCATATTCCTCGGCCGCGGGTTCGGCGTTGATCTCATGGATCAGCCGGGTTTCCGGATCGGCAGAGGTGACAACCATACGGTTGCCGACCGGCACAAAATGATCAAAAATCACCTCTTTCACGTCGAAATCGGTGTTTATCACGCAAAACAGCGCGCTTTCGGCATATTCCACACCATCCATTGCCAGCCTTGTCTGTTCGAACCGCAACCCGTCCCCGGCTGAGCCCCCCAGCACCATCAGATCCGGCAACGACGCATCCACCGTCGTGGTCACCAGTTCCTCACAACCGCTGGAGCCGTCGATCAGCAACAGCCCGAAGCGCGATTTTCCGGCATGTCCGCGCGACTTCTCCATCAGACCGCGCAGCGAGACCATCCAGTCCAGCGTCACATGCTGGCGCAGCCCGCGCAGACAGACCGCCTCGGCGCGGAAACTGCTGGCGGGGAAGGCTATCGCGACAACGCTGTCTTCCTGATATCCGTCAAAGCAGAAGCCACCGGCCGAGGAACAGCCGAGAACCTTGCAGCCGGCGCCGAAAGCGTCATGCAGCGCGCCGGTCAGCGGGGTGACCAGTTCCTGATCATCGGCAAAAACCAGGATCAGCGCGGGGTCCAAAGCAGCGAAAGCGCAGATCAGCGATCCGGATACCGCGACAAAGCCGCCGCGTGCCGAGGCGGCAATCGGCCGGGCAGGGCGACCTGACTGCGAGATGTCCATTCTCAGCGCCCGAACAGGCGGACCCTGTTGGCCAGCAGCGCCACCTGGGTACGGTTGCTGGCATGGATCTTCGACATAATCGCCGCGATATGGGTCTTTACCGTCGCCTCCGCGATTGAAAGCTCATAGCTGATGATCTTGTTCGGCCGCCCCTGGCAGATCAGCCGCAGAATATTCATCTGCTGCTGGGTGAGGGTGCTGAAATTATGGGTCAGCGCGGCAAGATCGCCATTGCCCGCTTCTTCGGCAAATCCCTCGGGCAATACGGTTTCGCCTTCCCACATCCGGCGGAACGCCTCGACCATCTCAGAGCGGGGCAGGCATTTTGAGATATAGCCGCAGGCGCCTGCGGCGATCACCGACGATACCATTTCGGGCTGTACCTCGGCGGAAATAACCGTCAGCGGGCGCTTGCCCAGCTGCGATTTCAGGCTGATCACCGCCTCGATGCCCTTCACATCCGGCAGGTTCAGATCCAGCAGGACGGCATCGGGGATCCCCTCGGCGCGAAGAGTTGCCTCGGCCAGCGCAAGGGTCGCGACACAGCGCACCCGGGTCAGACGAAAGGCCGCCTGCAATGTCATCGAAAGCGCCTCGCCCATCAGAGGATGGTCTTCGACGATAAGCACGTCCCGGACGGACTTATAAGCCGATGGCGCGGCGACATCCCCCGCTTTGACGGTCTGATGTTCCATTCTGCCCTCCCCTTTGACGCCCGCACCTCCCTGCAGACGACATAAGAAGCTTAGAACATTCTTATTATGAATCGAGACCTAACTGCAGACAGGTCGCAAATCTGTGCAATAAGGACGCATTACTGCAGTTTTCCGCCGATCAGACGGCCAATGGCAAAGGCGCGTTGTTCCAGAATGACCGGCGTTTCGCAGACATAGGTCAGGGCCTGCTGGCGATCCTGGAAAATCCGGGTCGACCAGTCGATATCCTGCTCGGCCTTGTCGATAGCGTCGAAGTCGGGCGAATCGGCTGCGGAGAGCTGTTCGAACTCATGCCGCCGGGCTTTGATCTGTTCATCCAGACCGGCCTGTTTATGCGCGTAGCGGGTGATCCCGGCCATCACCCGGTCGCGGGTGCGCTGGATATGCCCGAAGGTGGCGAGATAAAGCGCGGTCAGCCGGGCCGGATCGCTGCCCCCGGCGACGAATGCCTCAACCAGGGCCTCCGCCTCTTCGGGTGTTGTGCGGCGCAAGGCCAGCACCGAGGCGACGCGCTGGATATCGGGTTCGGCGGCGCGGGCAGTGATCGCCTCGTCCGGTTGCGGCCCGGACCAGACCTGGCCAAGCGAAAGCTGCGGCTGGCGGCGCTGGATACAGGGCCAGTCGGGATCGGCCTCGCCCGCAGCAAGTGCGGAACCCGGCAGCAGCGCGGCCAGCAAGAGACTGCGAAGGATCATGACGCCCCTCCTTTCCGGCCGCGCCAGAGGCCCTTTGCCGGATCATACATGAAAATGGTGGCGCCGAAGAAAACCACCAGACAGCCAAGGGTGGCCGCCAGCGCCAGCGGCTCTATCTGGCCATAGAGCGCGAAGCGGATCAACTCGACCGAATGGGTGAAGGGATTCCAGGCGCAGATGTGATACAGAAGCACGCTTGATTCCCGCATCCGCCACAGCGGGTAAAGCGCGGAAGAGGCGAAGAACATCGGGAAGATCACGAAGTTCATCACACCTGCAAAGTTCTCAAGCTGGCGGATGGCCGATGAGATCAGCAGCCCCAGCGAACCCAGCATCAGACCGGCAAGGATCAGTGCGGGCAGCACCGTCAGATAGCCGATCCAGGGCGGGCGAACCCCCCAGAACCAGG
Source organism: Rhodobacter sp. 24-YEA-8 (assembly GCF_900105075.1). Classification (NCBI taxonomy): domain Bacteria; kingdom Pseudomonadati; phylum Pseudomonadota; class Alphaproteobacteria; order Rhodobacterales; genus Rhodobacter; species Rhodobacter sp. 24-YEA-8. Next base: position 61,118 of record NZ_FNSK01000004.1, on the reverse strand, counting down.
CGATCAGCAAAAAGGCATAGGCTTGCAAAACCGCGACCAGCACCGCTGAAAACAGCTTGGCGCCAAGCAGGAACCAACGCGGATAGGGGCTGACCAGGAGGCTGCGCATCGCCCCGGTTTCGCGGTCATAGACCATCGAAAGCGAGCTTTGCATGCCGGAAAACAAGAGGATCATGCCGCAAAGCCCGGGGATCACATAGACCTCATAGAGCACATAGGTGCGGTAAGGCGGCGTGATCGAAAGGCCCAGAACCGAACGGAAGCCGGCGGCAAAAATGAACAGCCAGACCAGCGGTCTGACCAGCGCGGCCAGGAACCGCTCGCGCTGGCGGGTGAAGCGCAGGAATTCGCGTCTGGCGATGCCGGCAAAGGCAATGGACCAGCCTTTCATGCTGCGCGCCCCGCGCCGGTCAGATCCAGAAATCTCTCGGCAAGCGTCACGCCTGCGGCGACCTCTGCGGCGCGCCCATCAGCCAGAACCGCCCCTCTGTGCAGGATGACGACATGATCCTCCGGCGCGATTTCCTCAAAAATATGGGTGGCCCAAAGCGTCGACACGCCTTCTTCCGCAATCAGGCGGCGTACAAGTGCGACCAGCTCCGCCCGTGCCCGCAGATCAAGGCCCGCCGTGGCCTCATCCAGCAACAGCAGTTCCGGCCGGTGCAAAAGCGCGCGCGCGACCTCTGCCCGGCGCAGCTGCCCCCCTGACAGCGTCGAGACCCGGTCAGCCTCTTTGCCCGAAAGCCCGACCAGGCCGGTTACCTCGGCAATCCGGCGGCGCGCGGCGGTGCCGCCCATGCCATGCAGTGCCGCGTGATAGGCAAGGTTCTGCCTCAGCGTCAGGTCACCATCAAGCGCCCGGCTCTGGAACACCACGCCAAGCCGCGCCAGGGCCTGTGACGGCTGGCGGCGGGCGTCATAGCCCGCAACCCCGATCAGCCCCGAAGAGCTGTCATAAAGCCTGGTGATCAGCGAAAAGAGCGTTGTCTTGCCCGCTCCGTTCACCCCGAGCAGCGCGCAGAATTCGCCCTTCCTGACCTGAAAGGACACATCGCGCAGGGCCTCTGTTGCGCCGAAGCGATGGCTGACCCCTGCGACCCTCAGCGCGCTGCCCTGGTCTGCACTCATTCCTTGCGGCGCTCTTTCTCGGTGAAATCGGCGTTCAGTTTCACATCATACTGGCCATCGGCGCAGATCACATCATCAAGGTCAAACGAGCCATCTTCCTCGACCTCGATATTGTCGGGATCCACCTCGCAGCTGACAGCGGCAAGGGCCTCGTCGATTTTGGCAATCTGTTCGGGGGTGGCCTTGTCGTGGTCATCGGCGAGAGCGGGCATGGCAAAGCCGGCAATCATGGCGGCAAGCAGCAGTTTTTTCATGGGTCGTTCTCCTTTCAGCGGATGTTGAAAATGGCCTTCTGGCTTTCTCCCGAGGATCCGGGGATAGACAGCGAAAAGCTGCCGGGGGTGATCGCGATAAAGCTGATCTCGGCGGTGCCGCCCGCGTCGAATTCCAGCGAATGCACGCCCATCGGGCGAATTTCGATTTTGTTGATCACGATCTCATTGATCCAGATCGAACGAAAGAAGTCGCCGCCCGACAAAGCCAGCTCGGCAGAACCATCGGCCACGATGTTCATCTTGTAATAGGTGCCCGATTTCAGATCGACGGGCCCGTCCGGCTGCACGGGCTTGCCCGAGCCGAGCATCAGATCCGGCAGGGTCACGCGGTTGGCCTTGCCCATCAGCCCGGCAAATCCGTAATCGAACTGCTGGGCAAGGCTGGCGCTGCCGGTCAGGGTCAGCGCGAGGGTGGCGGCAATGGCAATCGCTTTCATACTATCCTCCTCATTCCGTTTTGACCGCAACCACACCCCAGGGCTGCTCGCCCACCGGCACCGAAACCGTCACCTCATCGGTTGCGGTATCAATCACCGAGATGTCGTTGGAATTGCCGTTGGTGGTGTAGAGAAATTTGCCATCGGGCGAGAAAGCCAGCTGCCAGACCCGTTGCCCGACCAGCAGGTAATTTGTCACTTCGAGGCTTGCGACATCCACCACCGCCACCCGGTTCGCCGGCCCAAGCGCGACATAGGCCTTGGCCCCATCAGCGGTGACGCGCAGGCCTACCGGCTGCAATGCCTCGGGCAGGATCCCGGCCACCTCGAATGTGATGGTTCTGGTGATCTCATTCGTCGCAGTATCGATCACCGAAACGGTGCCGCCGATCTCGGCGGTGACAAACAGGATTTTGCCGTCCGGGGTATATTCGGCAAAGCGCGGGCGGCTGTCGACCAGTACATTGGCGACGATCTCATAGGTCGTCGTGTCGATCATATGCGCCATATTCGTGGTTTCCGAAGTGTTCACCACGATCTTGCCATCGGGCGAGACCCCCATCCCTTCCGGCTCCACCCCCACGGGCACTTCGGCCAGCACCTGTCGGGTCACCACATCGACCACGGTGACGATATTGTCGTCTTCATTGGCGATGAACAGCGGATTGCCCGAGGGATGGAGCACGAAAAGTTCGGGGTCGGGGCCGGAGGGCAGCGAGGGCAGCTCTTCATAGGTGGCGCTGTCATAGACCCGCACCAGATTGTCATCTGAGGCACAGACATAGATATGTTTGCCATCGGGCGAGGCGGTGATGCCGCGCGGGCGCTGCATGCCGGTGATGGTGTGGATCACCTCAAGTGTTGCCGAATCCAGAACCGTGACGGTATTGCCCTTTTCATTGGAGACGAAAATTTTGTCGGCCAGGGCCGGGCCGGCAAGGAAGGCAACCGAACAGGCAAGCGCGAGCCTGATCACGGGCTGCATCACGGGCCTGGTCACAGATCTTCTCATCCTCGTCCTCCTCCTCATCGTTTGCATTCGGTTTCCGCGCGATCGACGCCCAGGGTGTCGAGCTGGCTGACCTGATGCAGGAATTCCTCCTGCGGGCTGACCGAGGCGACCACATTGCCGGCCACCAGCAAGACCGGCTGGCGCAATTGCCCATCCCAGTCGCGGAAGGTCAGCTTTTGCCCCTTGAACGCTGCCAGATCGAATTTGTCCGACAGGATGAAGGCGCGCATCACGTCGAAATCGCCGCCTTTGGTGCGGGTTGCGGCCTCGCCGATCACCCGGAGCGCCATCCAGACCTGATAATCCTCATCGCGTGCCGGGCGGCCGGCCAGTTTCTCGAACCGGCTCTGAAACTGGGTGGCGCCCCAGGCCTCATGCGCCGGGCTCCAGCTTTCTGGCATCAGACCGGCAGAGCCCGCGACGGGGCTGGCATCCCAGCTGTGATAGGGCAGCCATGCGGCAAAGACGCCGGAGTGATCGGCGGCGACCAGGATGTCATGCGCGGGGGCCGACTGGGTGAAGACCGGCATCTGGCGCTGTACCTGCACATGGCCGGAATCCGATCTGCGCGCGCCGCCGGTATCTTCATAGATACGGGTTTCGACGATGGTCGCGCCGAATTTCTCGGCCGCCCTGCGATAGGCCGCGCCAAGCGCCTGGTCCTCCGGGTGGTTGCCCTCGATCAGGAACCAGCGATTCCAGCGTTTCCAGACCAGATATTGTGCCAGAGCATCCGTCAGCATCGCATCCGATGGCGCGACATGCAGCAGATTTGCGCGGCAATCTTTGCCCCGCAACGCGTCATCGGTGGAGGCCGCATTGATGACCAGCGCCTGGTCGCCCGCCATATCGGCGAGCCGCACCGTCGTAGCCGCGTCTGCCAAAGTCACGATATAGGGAATCCCGGCATCGAGCAGCTTTTGCATCTCTGCCTCTACGGTCTCTGGCGTCGCAAGCACTGTTTCCGTGGTGAAGCTCTGACCGAGAAACCCGCCGGTGGTGGCATTATCCGCAGTCCCGAGGCCGGCCCCGGCGAAACCCAGATCGTCAGGTGGTAGATCAAGCCGTGAGATCGGCATTGGCCCCGGCGCCACCACCCGGATCACCGCCACGCGATAATCGGTTGTCTCTTCGGCCATGGCGCCCGGTGCGGCGAGGGCCGTGACGGAAAACAAAAGGCCGGATGCAGCCCGGGACAGATTAATCATGCCATTCTCCCTTGCCTTACCTGGGCATGGCAAGGGCAGGTGACAAAGCAGTTTGTCTCTATAATAAAATAATAAGGTAATGATTTTAGGGCAGATAATACTTTTGGATGATTTGCCCGTAACTTAATTCAGGTCGCATCCTGCGGCAAAAGCGCGGCGCGCCGCCTGTGGGAGTATGCGGAAATGAAGAAACTGATGATTGCGATTTCGGCCTGCCTTGCCCTGCTGGCGGGCATGGCACAGGCCCATGGCCCGTCGCGGCTGAAATCCGAACAATCGGTGCTGCTGAATGCCAGCCCGGAGGAGGTCTGGGCGGTGATCGGTTCTTTCAGCGACATGACCTGGCTGCCCTCGGTCACCTCGATCACGGCGACGGGTGCCGAAAAAGGCGCGACCCGGGTGCGGGTGCTGGACAACGGTGTTTCGATCAATGAAGAGCTGCTGAAGATCGACCCGGCGAAATTCGCGATCTCGACCCGGCTGACCGAGGATAATCTCGATTACATCAAGGCCACCAATTACGCGCTGCATATCACCATCAAAGACGAAGGCGGCAAGGCCAGGGTCGAGCTGAAATCGGCCTTCTACCGCGCATTCCCGCAAAACGACCCGCCGGCGGATCTGAATGATGATGCGTCGACAGCCGCGGTGGAGGCGCTCGGCCAGCAGATGGTCGACGCGCTGCTGGTGCGGTTCGGCGCGGCAGGATGAGCCTGCGTCAGGCCTGCAGGGCACCCCTGTTCGGGGCGGCCTTATGCCTGGCCTGCCTTTATGGGGTACCCGGAGCCCGGGCCGATCTGGCCGCAATCACCTCGCAAAACGCGGATGCCCTGACACTTGTTGACACCGCAAGCCTTGAGATCCTGGCGAGCCTTCCCTTGCCGGGTAAACCCGCTGGCGTGGCAACGGATGCGGGCCGCGATCTGATCCTTGCGGTCGCGACCGATCCGGCGGCGCTGCATGTCTTTGACCTGAACGGCACTGCCCGCGCAGTCTGGCCACTGCCCGACGGGGTTTTCGGCATTGCGATACGACCCGAAAGCGGCACAGCGCTGGTCAGCGTCATCACCGGTTTTGTGGCCGAGATCGACCCGGAAAGCGGGCGAGAGCTCGGCCGCTGGCGAACCGGGGCGATGCCTTCGGGCGTCACCGCAGAGCCCGGTCTGATCGTGGTGGCCAATCGCGACGCGGACAGCGTGACCCTGATCAGAGCTGATGGCGCGCGCGAGGTCGCAACAGGTCATCACCCCTTTGGTGTGACGCTTTATGAGGGGCGGGCATTCGTGACCGATGTGCTCTCTGATCAGGTCAGCGTCATTGATTCTGCAAGCGCCAGGGTCATCGCCCGCATCCCGACCGGCGAGCGCCCCTATGCGGTGGCCTTTGCCGCCGGGAAGGGCTTTGTCAGCAATCAATATGAGGCGAGCCTGACCGTCTTTGATGCGGATTCGCTTGAGGTGCTGACCAGCATTGCAACCGATGACTATCCCGAGGGCGTCGCCGCCACCGCCGATGAAAGCCGTATTCTGGTGGCAAACTGGTTTTCAGACACAGTTCAGGTGATTGACAGCCAGAGCCTCGAGGTGATCGACAGCCTGGAAATGCCCGCCGGGCCGCGCGCTTTTGGCCGGTTCATCGCGGCGAAACCCTGACAGGGTTACGGTGCCTTCAGCGCCTTGCCGTAATCGTCAACCAGCGGCACCCCGGCTTCTCGCAGGATGGCATCGATCCCGGCCTGGTTGCGACGGATCAGGCTGTTCAGCTCATGTTTCCAGGTCAGCTCGCCGGCCCGCACGCCCATGGTGATGCGGAAAAACAGGCGCGGCGCGGCCTCTTCCTGCAACAGCGGGATCACTTTCAGCTTGGGATTGCCTTTTGCCAGCGGGCCGCCGATCGGTCCCCACAAAAGGGCGCCATCCGTCACGCCATCCTCAACATCGCGCAGCATATCGCCGGCGGGGTTCTCGACGCGGCGGTCGGTCATCAGATCATAGGGTTTCGCCAGTTTCATCATGCCAAGCCGCGCGACATGCGTTGTCGGCGGCGCCCCGGCCACCACCCCCAGGCGCTTGCCCTGCAGCGCCGGATCCGTCAGCCTCTCGACCGAGGCGAGATCGCCATCAGCGCGCACCACCAGAACATGGGTCGAGGTGTAATAATGATTGGTGTTCAGCACCATCTCATCACCCTGCGCAAAGCCGATCACCACATCGCATTTTCCGATGCTGAGCGTCTGGCGCAGAAAGCCGGTCACCTGGGGAAACCAGGTGTATTGCAGCGGGACATCCAGTTCTTTGGCAAAGAGCTCTGCGATGCGGTTTTCAAAACCGCTGCCATCCTCTGATGACAGCGGCACATTCGCCGGATCGGCGCAGACACGAAAGGCGTCGCGGTCCACCAGATCGGCCACCTGCGCCATGGCGGGCGCCGTCAGCCAGAGACAAAGCGTCGCCGCAAGGGCCGCGCGCATCTCAGCCCCCCATGCAGGCCTTTTCGGCCTCGGCATAGGCATCGGACTTGGCTTCTTTCTTGGCGGGGCGGCCACGCGGCACAACATCGGTGCCTCTCGCGCGCAGATAGGTATAAATATCATCAAGATAGCACATCACATTCGGATTGGTTCCGAAAGCGGGCATCACCTGGTTATCGGCGGCGCCGACATTCTTGCGGCCGCTGGCGACCACCCCGATAAAGTCATAATAATCCATCCGCAGGGCAGAGGCCTTCAGCGCCGGCGCATAGGTGGAGCCTTCGCCTTCCGGGCCGTGACAGACATGGCATTCCGCCTGATACCGGCGATAGCCCGAGAAGGTCGGCCAGTCGACGGTTCCATCCGCCTCGATCTTATAGGTGGGGGTGTCGTCAGAGTTGAACCAGCGGATACCGTCATTGGTGACCGCTTCGACATTAGGCTCCTCGGCGACGGCTGCGGTGGCAAAAAATGTCGCGAATGCCAGAAGCGGCATGCCAGCTTTCATCGGTTTGTCCTCCCAAGACGTTAAGAAAAGCCTAGACCGCGCGGGCCGCAGAGCAATTCAGACTTTAGTCTGACGGGCTGCGACCCCCCGATGTTTTCGCCTCTGGGTGCGGTCCGGACCTTGCCAAAATGAATGCGCCGCCCGGGTGGGGCGGCGCAGGCTGTTTTCAGAGAGACCGGTTCAGTTCGGCAGGGCAAAGACAGTCAGCTGGCCGCCGAGCGCGGTGTAATCCGAGAGCGCCGCATAGCCGCCAACGGCCCCAAGACCTTCGGTTGCATTGGTCAGGCCTGCCGCGAGACCGATGCCAGCCCAGCCCCCCACACCCGAGAGAACGCCCACATATTGTTTGTCGCCGCTCTTATAGGTGAAGATATTGCCGATGATGCCCGAGGGGGTTTTGAACTTGTAAAGTTCTTTGCCGGTCTCGGAGTCGACCGCCTTCAGGTAGCCCTCCAGCGTGCCGTAGAAGACGACATCACCCGAGGTGGCAAGCGCACCGGACCAGACCGAGAACTGCTCGGGCAGCGACCATTTGATCTCGCCCTTCACAGCATCCCAGGCGATGAAGTTCCCCATGCCGCCATGGCTGTCCGGTGCCGGGAACATCGAAAGCGTTGCGCCGACATAGGGCTGGCCTGCGGCATAGCTGACGCGGAACGGCTCATAATCCATGCAGACGTGGTTGGTGGGCACATAGAACAGCCCGGTTTTTGGCGAATAGGCCGCCGGCTGCTGGTCTTTGGTGCCAAGCGCCGCCGGGCAGATGCCGGTCGAATTGACGTCTTCGCCATTCTGCGCGGTCGAGTATTCTGCCACGACCAGTGGCCGGCCATAGGTTTCCGAATCCTTGTTCATATCGACTTCGGTCGCCCAGTTCACCGCCGGGTCATATTTCTCTGCCACCAGCAGCTCGCCGGATTCGCGATCCATCGTATAGGCAAAGCCGTTGCGGTCGAAATTGACCAGCAGCTTGCGCATGGTGCCGTCGATTTCCTTGTCGACCAGGATGTTTTCATTCACCCCGTCATAGTCCCATTCGTCATGCGGGGTTTTCTGGTAGAACCACTTTGCCATGCCGGTATCGACATCGCGGGCCATGATCGTCATCGACCATTTATTGTCACCCGGGCGCTGGCTGGGGTTCCAGGTCGAAGGGTTGCCGGTGCCGTAATAGATCAGGTTCAGCTCGGGGTCATAGGTGGTCCAGCCCCAGGTGGTGCCGCCCCCGATCTGCCACTGGTCCCCCTCCCAGGAATTCAGCGAGCTGTCGGCGCCGATCGGCTTGCCAAGGACCATGGTCTTTTCGGGATCGACCAGCATCTCGGCATCCGGGCCGGTCGAATAGGCGCGCCAGGCCATTTTGCCGTCAGCGATATTATAGGCCGTCATATGGCCACGCACGCCATATTCACCGCCTGAAATGCCGATCAGCACCTTGTCTTTCACGATCAGCGGCGTTGCGGTCGAGGTCTCGCCTTTGGCCGGATCGCCATTGACCACCGACCATTTCACTTCGCCGGTCTTTTCGTCCAGCGCGACCAGCGTGGTATCGGCCTGGCTGAGGAAGATCATGCCATCACCATAGGCAAGACCGCGATTGACGGTGTCACAGCACATCACGCCGATCACGTCAGAATTCTGCTGCGGGTGATAGCGCCACAGGATTTTGCCGTCATTCTTCAGGTCAAGCGCATAGACATTGTTCGGGAAGGGCGTATGGACATACATCACATCGCCGATCACCAGGGGCGCGCCCTCATGACCGCGCAGTACTCCGGTCGAGAACGTCCAGGCCACCTGCAGGTCGCCGACATTGTCCTTGGTGATATCGCCGAGTTCGGAATAGCGCGTCCCGGCATAGTTCAGCAGCTGGGTAACCAGCTGGCCCGAATTCTTGATACCTTCCGTCACCGAGTCATTGGCAAATGCCGGTGCGGCCACAGTTGTCAGCAAACCTGCTGCAAGTCCTAATAGCTTCGCTCTCATGGTCATCCTCCCGGAACGCGGTTTCGCTGGCACTCCCCGCTTCTCCCGATCTCCTCCGGGGATATGGCGGTGGATTCTTATATCTTTCTTATGAAGCGACCTGAGATCGGTTCTGTCAACGAGGCCGCCACTCCCCTGCGACCAAAGTATGAGCCGGTGTCTGCCACTGTCGCGGTGCCAGAAATGAAAGGGCCACACCCGTTCATGGATATGGCCTTTCCTGCTTAACACGTGATGCCTGAGGCGCGGTTATTATTCGGCCGGGGTCGCCTCAGATGCGGCGTCGGGCTCCGCATCCGGCGCCGCTCCGGGTGCCGCCTCGCCGGCGGCAACACCCTCGGGATGCAGGCTGATCAGATAGGCGACCACATCGGCCCGCTCTTCGGGCTTTTTCAGCCCGGCAAAGGTCATCTTGGTCCCTGGCGCCATTTTCTTCGGGTTTTCAAGAAAGAGATCCAGCTCTTCCGGGGTCCAGATATGGCCCTCTTCTCCCATTGTGCGCATGACCGTCGAATACGCAAATCCTTCCAGCGTGCCGGTTTTGCGGCCGACAACGTCATGCAGATTGGGCCCGGCCTTTGAGGGACCATCTGCGGCCACCGTATGGCAGGCCATGCATTTCTTGAAAGACTTCTCGCCCTTGGCCGGATCCCCTTCGGCAAATGCCGGCAGAGACAGCCAGGGCAGCAATGCCGCCATCAGAGCGGCGCGCAGGGTGGCGGACATTTGGTTTCCTCCTCAGGACGATGTCAGCATGGGTCAGGCTTCGGCCAGCCGCTCCGCGTGGAAACGGATGTGATCCTCCATCACGCTGGATACGAAGAAATAACTGTGGTCATAACTGTCAAGAAGCCGGAAGCGGAGCGGCTGACGCCGCGCCGTGGCCGCGGCGAGCAGCGCCTCGGGTTTCAGCAGATCCAGAAACTGATCGCGCGCGCCCTGGTCGATCATGACCGGCCCGGGAAAGCCCCTCTCGGACATCAGGATACTGGCATCATGGCGGGCCCAGCCAGCCTCATCCGGACCGAGATAGGCGGTGAACTGCTTTCTGCCCCAGTCACTTGCGACCGGGTTCGAGATCGGCGCCAGCGCCGAAACCGAGGCATAGGTCTCGGGATGGGTCATGGCGATGGTCAGCGCGCCATGACCGCCCATCGAATGACCGGTGATGCCCTGGCGTTCACGATCCAGCGGAAACCTGTCGAAGACCAGCGCCGGCAGTTCATGGACGATATAGTCCCACATCCGGAAATGCGCCGACCATGGCGTCTCAGTTGCATTGACGTAAAAGCCGGCGCCCTGGCCCAGATCATAGGCCTCGTCATTGGCAACCCCCGGGCCGCGCGGGCTGGTATCGGGGAAGATCAGCGCGATACCGGCATCGGCGGCCCATTTCTGTGCCCCGGCCTTGGTCATGGCATTCTCATGGGTGCAGGTCAGGCCCGAGAGGAACCAGAGCACCGGCACGTTCCGGATGCGGGCTGCCGGGGGCAGGTACACGGCAAAGGTCATCTCACAGCCGCAGACATCCGAGCCATGCGCATAAACGCCCTGCACGCCGGCAAAAGCGGCGTTCTCTGAAATGGTCTTCATGCTGCTCTGTCTCCGCCCCTTTCCTTTTGCCTGGAATATTTCTGCCTTAGCCCGCCGCCCCCGTAGGGGCGGGCGGTCTCTGGCCGGTTGTCCTTAATAGACCACGACCGCCCGGATCGACTTGCCCTCATGCATCAGATCGAAACCATGGTTGATCTCTTCCAGCTTCAGCTGATGGGTGATCATCGGGTCGATCTCGATCTTGCCATCCATGTACCAGTCGACGAATTTCGGCACATCGCGGCGGCCTTTCGCGCCGCCGAATGCGGTGCCCTTCCAGACCCGTCCCGTCACCAGCTGGAACGGCCGTGTCGAGATCTCGGCCCCCGCCGGCGCCACGCCGATGATCACGGAAACACCCCAGCCGCGATGCGAGCATTCCAGTGCGTCGCGCATCACTTTGACATTGCCGGTCGCATCGAACGAATAATCGACACCGCCAAGATGATCCGCGCCGCGCTTCGTCAGATTGACGATCTCCTGCACCACGCTGCCTTCGATCTTCGAGGGATTCACGAAATGCGTCATGCCGAATTTGCGCGCCATTTCCTCTTTATCGTCATTCAGATCGACGCCGATGATCATATCTGCGCCCGCCATCCTGAGGCCCTGGATCACGTTCAGCCCGATGCCGCCAAGGCCAAACACCGCCGCGGTCGAGCCGATCTCGACGCCTGCGGTATTGATCACCGCGCCGATGCCGGTGGTCACGCCGCAGCCGATATAGCAGATCTTGTCGAACGGCGCGTCATCGCGGACCTTGGCCAGCGCGATCTCCGGCATCACCGTATGGTTCGCAAAGGTCGAGCAGCCCATGTAATGATAGACCGGCGTGCCATCGAGCAGCGAGAAGCGCGTGGTGCCGTCGGGCATCAGCCCCTGGCCTTGCGTATTGCGGATCGCGGTGCAGAGATTGGTCTTGCCCGACAGGCAGGAATAGCATTCCCGGCATTCCGGCGTGTAAAGCGGGATCACATGATCGCCGGGCTTCAGCGTCGTCACGCCCTCGCCGACCTCGATCACGATCCCGGCGCCCTCATGGCCGAGGATACAGGGGAAGATCCCTTCGGGATCCGCGCCGGAACGGGTGAATTCATCGGTATGGCAAAGCCCCGTGGCCTTGATCTCCACCAGAACCTCGCCCCGCTTCGGGCCTTCCAGGTTCACTTCCATGATTTCAAGCGGTTTGCCTGCAGCAAGAGCGACGGCGGCACGGGTACGCATGGGGCAGATCCTTAACATGCTGTCTTTGTGACGCCACGCCGCCGGACAGATCCGGGGCATGACGGGGTTTCGGGCAGAAATCCACGGTCCGGAGAGGGTATTGCACCGCGCCGGACGCCAGGGATCCGCTCAGGCGGGGAGGGCGCCGGATTTTTTCGCGGCATGGGTGGCGATCGCGTCCATCAGCGGCGGCGACAGCGCGTCATAGGGTTCCAGCCCCAGTTCGCGCAGCCGGCCCCGGATGCCCTCCATCCGCGACGGATCCACACCGGATTCGATCACCGAGGATACAAAGGCCGCGAATTGCGGTTCTGACCAGCCCGACTGATCCGAAAGCTCGGTATGCACGAAATCGAGACCGTAGAACGGGTGTTCCTTATTCTCGATCCGGCCATACATATGCGCGCCGCATCCGGTGCAGGCGTGGCGTCGGATCGGCGCGGCCTCATTCACGATCTTCAGCTTGCCCTCATTGGCGGTGACGCTGACCGCGTCGCGCCCGACAACGGCGATCTGCGCGAAGACTGATCCATCGGGTTTCCAGCATTTGGTGCAGCCGCAGACATGGTTATGCGCGGTCTGCGCCGAGACCTTCACCTCGACCCGGTCGCTGGCACAATTGCAATGCAAAGTGCCGCCGCCGAAGCCGGCAGATCCCTTTTTCACGCCGCCATCCACTGCCGGATGGATTTTCACATTCTCATAGGTCACGATATGTTCCTCCCCGGCCACAGCGGCCCTGCAATCTGCACTATTGAACGCGTCCCGGCTCCGGACAATTCAGCCAAAGGTGTGAGGCGGCGGCACAGAGACCGGCGATTCCGGCGGCCGCCCATAGATCTGCGAGTCGAGCCGGGCGAGCCTTTCCGGCGCTGCGCCTGCCTCGCCCAGCAGGCGGCGCAGGGTCAGAAGATCGTCTTTGCGCCAGGCCTGCCAGCGGCGGATCAGCGCCGGCGGCCCATAGCGCGCCCGCAGCCGGCGCAGCGCCTGACCGCTCCGATCCGGGCGCAGTCGCCAGGCGGCAAGGCCAAAGCCTGATGCAAGCCCAAGCGCCACCATGGCCGCCAGCGCCAGCCTCTGGCCCGTGGCGATCACCCCGCGCGGCACCTGGCCGGTGTAGAAGCTGGCATAGCCGATGGTGAGGGCAGGAATTTCGACCGTCTCGATCTGGCGCGAGCGGGTGTTGAAATACGGGATCTTCACCGGCTCCAGCACGCCGGGCTCGCCGGTATGGGGGCGGAATTGCCAGGACCAGATCACCTCGGTCTCGGGCCCGCTCTCTGTCCGGACCAGCTCGCGTCTTGTGGGGGCGGCAAAGGTGATCAGCCAGTTTTCTGACACGACAGGGCGGGGCGGGATCTGTTCGGGCAGCGCATCAACCACCCGCAGCCGGATCACCCGCGTCACCGTTTCCCCATCGGCAAGATGTGCCGCATCGGTCGACAGCTCTTCGGTCAGTTCAATCTCTGATGCCGCGAAATGCCAGCCTTTCAGCGCCGGAAACTCTCCCACCGAGAGCAGCAGGGGCGGCGCCACCACCGTCGCATCCTCACGCTGGCTTTGTTTGTTGATGATGGTCAGCTGATGGCGCACCGGGCCGAATTGCAAAGGCCCCGCGCGCTTTGGCCAGAGCGCCAGCCTGCGCTCCATCACGATCTTCGGCAGGCCGTCGATACGCTCTTCATGCCAGTCATCGGGATGGGTCTGGATCCAGTCGAACGCCGTGCTGGGCGTGATCTCCAGCTTTTCATTGGCGATTTTGTAGTCGTAAACGGCGCGGATGATGACGGGGATCATCTCACCCACCACTGGTTGCGGGCCATCGCCATCTCGCAGGATGGACAGCTTCAGCCCGGTCTCAGCGCCTGCCGCGAGGGGGAGCATCAGCAGCGTAAGGATCAGAGCAAGCAGTCTTACCATGGGTCCCCCTGATCCGGCGCGGTCAGCCCCATCGAAAGTCGGCGCAGATGTTCGGCCTCGAGCCGGAGGCGCAGAAACTCGCCGGGATCGTCCTGGATGCTTTCAAGCCAGGTGCCATCTGCGACCCGGCCACCGGCATCCAGCGGTTTCCCCAGCCGCTTGATCTCGTCAAAGGGGACGCCGGTCGGGCTGGCGATCACTTTCGCGGCGATCCGCCCGGCGGCATTGGCCTCGCCCAGATGCGGGGGCACCAGCGCATTGACCGCATTGCGGTTTTCGCGCGCGATACTGTCGGCGGGATTGGCGAAGAGGACCGCATCGAAATAGGCAAGCGACAGCGGCAGATCGCCGGTCATCGCAAGCGAGAGGCCCCGGTTATAGGTCGAGACCCGGCCCGCCGCGCGAAAGGCGTCATCCGCGGCCTGATACTCCCCCGCCTGATAGAGCGCGACGCCCCGGATCGCGGGATCCTCCAGCAGGGGGACGGCGAAAGCGGGCAGACCCGCAAGGATCAAAAGCTTTGCCAGCGGCACCTTACCCGCCAGCATCAGGGCCAGAAGCCCGGACAGGAAAAGGGCGATCCGCATCAGCGCCACCTCAGGAACAGCGGGAACAGGCAGGCCAGTGCCAGCACCAGCAGCCATGGCCCGAGATCGCGCATCCCGGCGCCGGCGACATCTTCGCGCGCCAGTTTCGCACTGCGGGCGCGGGTGATCGCGGTGGAAAGGCCCGAGATATCCGCAAATGCATAGCTCTCGCCGCCGCCGGCCCGGGCAATGGCTGCCAGGCCCGCCGCATCCTGAGCCGGCGCGGCGGCGGCAGGGGTCAGGGCCAGCCCCCAGACCCTGGCGCCATCATGGGCAAGGCGCGCTGCCTCCTCGGTGGCGCGCGGGCCGCTGCCACCGCCATCGGTGACAAGCACCAGATCGACACCGCCCGGCAGGCTGTGTCCCTCTCCATCCGCTGTCGAAAACAGATCGCGCGCCATGGCCAGCGCGATATCCGGTCGGCTGCCGGCAATCGGTGCGGTTTCGCGGTCTAGAACACCGATCAGGCTGAGGAGAGTATCGCTGTCGGTGGTGGGCGCCGAGGCAAGCCAGGCATCGGCGGTGTAAAGCATCATGCCAACGGGGCGTCCCGCCGCTGCGGAGATCAGCCCGGCCGCAGCAGCCTGCAGGTCTGACAGGTTTCGCGCCTCAGAGACCACCGAGGGCGAGAGGTCCAGCATCAGAACAAGCGGATCCAGCGCGCGCAATTCGGTCCTGCCGGCCTGGGGCACCGCAGGGCCCGACAGCGCCAGGGCCGTCACACCGGCAGCAATGAAGGGCAACAGCATGACCCGGTTTCCCGCACTGTTGCGCAGCCAGCCCAGTTGCAGGAGCACCGGGATCAGCGCAGGATCCGTGACAGCCGTCCAGGCCCCGCGCCGGTTGCGCCGCAGCGCGAAGACCGCCAGCGTCAGAACCGGGATCAGCGCCAGCAGCCAGGCGGGCCGCAACAGCAGGAAGCCGCTCATCCCCATCGCCTCCAGCCAGCGACCAGGGTCAGCAGCAGGGCCAGCGCGGCGGGCCAGGTCCAGACCGGATACGGCACTTCGACCGGCGGGCGCCTTGTGGGGTTAGGCTCCAGGCGGTCAAGTGCTCCGGCCATCGCCTGCAGATCGGCCGTCGTGCGCACGCGGAAGGTTTCGCCGCCTGCCTCTTGCGCAATGGCGCGCAGCATCGCCACATCCACCGCGTCGCGGGCGGCGGGCCGGGTCTCCAGATCCTCGGGTCCAAGGGCGACGGTGTGGATCCGCACCCCGACCTTTGCCGCAAGGCCGGCGACAAGGCGCGCATCGGTGCGGTCCGCCGTCTCGCGCCCGTCCGAAAGCAGCACGATCACCCTGGCATCCGAGGCCTCGGCAAGGCTGCGTCTGAGGGCCAGCCCAAGCCCTTCGGAAATCGCGGTCGAACGCCCGGTCAGGCCGATCTCCGCCTCATCCAGCGCCCGGCTGACCGCTTTCAGATCATAGGTCAGCGGCGCTGCGACATAGGCGCGGTCGGCAAAGACCACGAGGCCAATCCGGTCGCCGCCGCGCGCCGCGATGAAAGATTTCGCCACCTGTTTCACCGCCTCAAGCCGGGTGACGGTGGCGCCGTCCAGCGCAAAATCGGGCGTCGCCATACTGCCCGACATATCCAGCGCGATTATGATATCGCGGCCAGAGGCGCTTTGATCGGGCATCAGCACAACCCGTTCGGGCCCGGCCAGTGCAAGGCAGAGGCTGGCCCAGATCAGCGCCAGCAACAAAAGCGACCGGTGATGCTCCGGCGCCTCGGCCGGGCGGGCGACGGCGGCGATGCCTTCGGGCAGCTCCATCACCTGTCCTCCGCCGCTTTGCACTGGCAGCAGCCGTGCCAGCAGCGGCAAAGGCAGCAATAAAAGGGCGAGGGGCGTGGCGAATGTGATCACGGGGCGGCCCGCCGCCTGCGCTGCCGGATCAGCGCCTCCAGTCGGGCAGGATCGGCCCCTTTGCGGGAATAGAGATCCTGGCGCAGATCTTCGGGGATAGGGCATCCGGTTGCGGTTGCAATCCGGGCGAGGGCAAGGCTTCGTTCCGCCTCGGGCAGTGCTGCCGCTGCGGCAAGCCTCGCGCGCATGCGCGGCACTGCAGGGCGGCGGCGCAGCAAGGGCATTGCCAGCGTCAGGATCAGCGCGGCGAGGATCAGGCCAAGGCCAAAACCGGCCAGAAAATCGCCTGCGCCAGGGGCGGCAAAGGTCTCAGGCAGGCGCGGCGGATGCAGGCTGTGAAGCAGATCGTCATTCATGGCGATGATCCGGCAGTGGAAATCCGGCGCACGGTCTGGCCCGGCACCTGATAGCGCACGGCCCGCGCTTCCCGCGCTGCGGGCAGCGGATCAAGGCGCAGATGCAAGGCCTCTCCGGCCCGGGTGATACAGGGCATCGCCATGGGGGGCGGCGCGGTCTCCGCCGCGTCTTCGATCAGCAAAAGCTGCAACGGGCCACGCGCGCGCAAGGCTGCAAGGGCGGCATCCAGCCCTTCACCCGGCAGATCCAGCCCGGTGGCAAGCAGGATGCCGGCGCCGCGGGGCACCTGACGGGCCAGTTGCGCGAGGGCAGGGGCCAGCGCCAGGCTTTCTCCCTTCCCCGGGCCTGCCCGCTCCAGCGCTGCGGCATGGGCATCGGCGAGGCAGGCCGCCACCCCTGCCATGCCGCGATGCCGCGGGCGGGGCAGCCGGACCTGGGGCCCGTCATCGGTCAGCACGGCTGCCCCGACCGCACCACCCGCCAGAATGGCCTTCCACCCTGCCAGCATCAGCGTCTCTGCCGCCGCGACCGAGCGCAGCCTGCCCCGGGTTCCCCAGAGCATCGGTCGCCGGAAATCCGCAAGCAGCATCAGATTATATTCGCGATCCTCATGAAAGCTGCGCAGCTGCGGCGCGCCGGTTCTTGCAGTGGCGGCGGCATCGATATGGCGAGGATCATCGCCCTCGGCAAAGGGGCGCAGTTCACGGATTTCATGGCCATTGCCCCGGCGGCGGGTGGCTGTATTGCCCGGGCGCTCAGCGAGGCTCGCCGCATCGCGCAGCTCTTTCGCCGCCAGCGGTTCCAGCGCCATCAGCCGCCCGGTGCTGAGCCCTGCGGGGTCGGCAGCGGCGCTGGCGCGGGGCGGGTCACCACGGACGGACATGGGCCAGCAACCGCTCGACAAGATCCCGGGGGCTGAGACCTTCGGACACCGCCCGCCAGCTGGGGATCAGCCGGTGCGAAAGCGTATCGGCCGCCAGTGCGTCGACATCCTCCGGCAGCGCATTGTCGCGCCCCAGCAGCGCCGCCCGCGCCCGTGCGCCCGCTGCGAGCGCAAGCGTGCCACGCGGCGAGACGGCATGTTCGATCAGCCCCTCCAGCGGGCCTCCCGCTGTTTCCCGCGTCGCCACCACCAGCCGGACAATGAAATCCTTCAGCGCCGGTGCAAGGAAAATGTCTGCGACAGCCACCCGCGCGGCGCGGATCGTCGCGCTGTCCAGCTTGTCGACGGGCGGCGGCGGCGCTTCTCTGGCCTCGCTCTCGACGAGATCCAGGATGGCGCGTTCGGTGGTGGCATCGGGCAATCCGAGGTTCAGATGCAGCAGAAAGCGGTCAAGCTGCGCCTCGGGGAGCGGAAATGTGCCCTCATGCTCGATCGAGTTCTGCGTGGCGACCACCATGAATGTATCCGGCAGGCGGCGGGTGACCCCCGCAGTCGTCACCTGGCCCTCGCCCATGGCCTCCAGCAGCGCGGATTGGGCCTTGGGCGGCGCGCGGTTGATTTCATCCACCAGTACCAGATCGTGAAACACCGGCCCCGGCTGAAAGTCGAAACGACCGCCATCGGGGCGGAAGATCTGGGTGCCGACAATATCCGAGGGCATCAGGTCAGGCGTGCACTGGATGCGGGCGAAGCCGCCGCTCAGCCCCTGCGCAACCCGCTTCACTGCGCGGGTCTTGGCCAGGCCAGGCGGCCCCTCGATCAGCACATGACCGCCGGTCAGCAGCGCGATCATCAGCCGCTCGACAAGGACGTGATGGCCTATCAGCCCCGCCGAAACGTCGCGGGCCAGCCCGGCCACCTGCCGGAGCGGCGTCGGATTACCGGGATTACCGTCAGCTGTCACCTTCCACCTCCGGGATCAGGGTCCGCAGGGATCAGACTGTCAGCCTTTGCGCTTCGGGGCCAGCGAGGCGTCACCATACTTTGGAATGACGACGCCTGCGGCATGCCGGGCGGCGTTGACGCAGATCAGGCGCGGCTGCCGCCCATCCGGGATCAGCTGCCGAACGGGGCCGGGAGGCCAGTGGCGCTAGGCCGACTTAGCCGCCAATGGTCTCGACCCCGAAGGCCTGCCTGAACCCGATCCTTCCGGCAGGCGTAATCTCCAGCGCCCGCGTGCCTGCGCGGCGCCGGACCCAGGCCTGATCCAGCGCATGGCTGCAGATTGCGGCGCCCAGGGCACCGGCCAGATGCGGGCGGCGCTCGCTCCAGCCCAGACAGGGGCGGCAGACCGGACGGGTGCCACCGGCGGGTGTGAGGATGCCGAGCGCCTGCATTTGCGCGCGACCGGCTCCGGTCAGCGCAGCGGCATCGCCTTCGATTTCGACCGCCCCGCTGGTGTGCAGGGCATCGGCGATGCTGACGCCAAGCGCCCCCGCGAGATGGTCATAGCAGGTGCGTGCCTGCCGCAGGGCCGCGTCCCTGGGGCCGATACGGGGTAAGGGCCGGGCCAACGAGATGCCTCCCGCGATCTGCATGACGCTTTCGATCATCCGCGCGACCCCGGCACTGGCAAGGCGGTGATAGCGGTGGCGTCCCTGCTTTTCCGCCGTGATCAGCCCGACCGAGGCCAGCCGGGCCAGGTGGCCGTCTGCGGCGTGATTGCGGCGACTTCGGCCAGTTCTGTGGCCGTCAGGGCGCGCCCGTCCATCAGCGCCGCCAGCATGGCGGCGCGCGCAGGCTCGCCCACGGCGGCGGCCACTTCGGCAATGCGGTTCGATGTGGACATGGGGGCCTCCGGTTGCGGGGCAGTCTGGCACAAATCGTTGTTGAATGCTTCGGGTTTCACCGAAGCATCCCGGTCCGGGTTGCGGGCATAACGGGCATGACATCACCGGGAGTTTCGACCATGCCGCTGCCTGCCCGAACTGCCCGTCCGTTCTTTGGCTGGCATGTCGTCGCTGCCACTTTCCTCCTCGCCATTTTCGGCTGGGGCGTGGGATTCTACGGCCCGCCGGTGTTTCTTTACGCAGTCGTCGCGCGGACCGGCTGGCCGGTGGCGATGGTCTCGGCTGCGGTGACGGTGCATTTCCTGTTCGGGGCCGGGGTGGTGGCCAATTTACCGCGGCTTTACCGGCGTATCGGGGTACCGGTTGTGACCGTGACCGGGGCGGGATTGCTCGCCATCGGTATTCTTGGCTGGGCGCTGGCCGCGCATCCCTGGCAGCTGTTCCTCGCGGCGCTGGCGAGCGGCGCGGGCTGGGTGGCGATGGGGGCCGCTGCGGTGAATGCGCTGATCGCGCCCTGGTTCAGCCTGCGCCGTCCTGCCGCCCTGGGCATGGCCTATAACGGCGCAAGCCTTGGCGGCGTCCTCTTCTCACCGCTCTGGATCACGCTGATCGTGGGCATCGGCTTTGTCCCGGCTGCGCTGACCATTGGCGGGGTCATGGTTGTCGTGGTCGGGATGCTGGCCGTGCTGGTGTTCCGGCACACACCCGACAGCATGGGGCAAAACCCCGATGGCTCCGAGTCCCCGCGCCCGCAGACCGTTCCGACCAGGGCCCCGGCGCGCAGATCCCTCCTGCGCGACCGCAAATTCCTGACCCTGGCTGCGGGCGTGATGCTGGGTCTTTTCGCCCAGATCGGGCTGCTGGCGCATTTTTTCTCGCTGTTGGTTCCGGTGCTGGGCGAGGGGATGACGGGCCTTGCGATGGCGGGTGCCACCCTCGCCGCGATCCTTGGGCGGTCGATGGTCGGCTGGTTGATGCCCGCGACCGCCGACCGCAGGCTGGTCGCCTGCGCCAGCTACGGCGTGCAGGTGACCGGCTCGCTTCTGTTCATCCTGGCCGCAGGTGATGCTTGTCTGTGGCTGTTCCTCGGCATCGCGCTGTTCGGTCTGGGGATCGGCAATGCGACATCGCTGCCGCCCCTGATCGCGCAGCAGGAGTTTTCCCCGGCCGTGACCGCCCGCGTGGTGCTGCTGATCGTCGCCATCGGTCAGGCAGGCTATGCCTTTGCCCCGGCTGCATTCGGATTGCTGCGCCCGGGCGATACGGCAGGCACTGAGGCATTGTTCCTCTGCGTCGCCGCCATTCAAGTCGCCGCAATCGGATGCCTGCTTGTGGGGCGAGGACCTGCGATGAGACAGCGGCACCAAAAAACGGGCCCCAAGCCGTTGTGACCTGAACCCGTCCCTCACCGGATTTCCGGCGGGCTTCAGGGCCTTTGATCTGCTACGTCAGCCCCAGAACCGGTCTTCGGCGGCCTGATCTTCTGAGAACAGCCAGACTTCGCGGATCCTGCCTCCCTCGATCCGGAGAAGGTCGATACCGTTCATCGCCATTTCGGCGCCCTCACGGCTGGCGCGGAAATGCACAGTCGCCGCAACCAGATCGCCATTCGCCAGAAAGGTTCCGACCCTGTCGATGGCAAAGCTGCCACCGCTGCGCTGCATGAAGGCGCCGATCAGCCCGAAGACGGCATCGCGGCTGGTATATTTGCCGGAGAGGCTGCTGCGGCCCGGCTGATGCCAGCCCAGATCTTCTGCCAGAAGATCGGTCAGAGCGGGAATGTCGCCTGCTGCCACGGCGGCAAAGTACCGGCGGGTGATGTCGATGGTCTCGGTGCTCATGAATGTCTCGCCTGAACGGGGTGAAAGCTTGCACCGGAGCTAGGTGCTCTGGTATTTTTCCGCAAGAAAGCACCTTTTTGTGCTATAGCTACCTAAAGGTAACCAATGGACATGCCCGATCGCCCGGCCTGGAATGTGTTTCAGGCAACATGCCCTACGCGGAAAGTCCTGGACTGTATTTCCGACAAATGGGCGGTGCTGGTGGTCGGCCTTCTGATGGGCGGCACCAGACGTTTTGGCGAGTTGCGTCGCGGTATTGAGGGCGTATCGCAGAAGATGCTGACCCAGACCCTGCGGGCGCTGGAGCGGGACGGTATCGTGCAGCGGAAGGTATTCGCCTCCGTTCCTCCGAAGGTGGAATATACGCTGACCCCGCTTGGCCACTCGCTGTCGCATCTGGTGGATGCGCTGCGGATCTGGGCCGAGGCCAATGTCGATCAGGTGCTGCAAAGCCAGATTTTGTATGATCAGGCGGGGGCAGATGCCGGGTAGCATCTGCCCCTTATCTGCGCGGATCAGGCGGTTGGCACCGTGCCGCCGTCGATCACATATTCCGCCCCGGTGATGCAGGCGGCACGGTCAGAGGCGAGGAATGCGATCAGGTTGGCGATCTCGGCCGGGGTGGAGGGCCGGCCAAGCGGGATGCCGCCAAGCGCGGTCATAATCATCTGTTTGCCGCCCTCGACATCGGTGCCCGCTTCGGCCGCCAGTCGTTCGGCCAGCCGGGTCGAGGCTTCGGTCTCAATCCAGCCCGGGGCCACGCGCAGCACCCGCACGCCTTTCGGGGACACTTCTTTCGAGAGGCTCTTGCTATAGACCGACAAAGCAGCCTTGGCGCTTGCATAGGCTGTGGTGGCCTCGGGCAATGGCAGCGCGCGCTGAATCGAGGTGACATGGATCACCACGCCCGACCCCTGCGCCACCATTCCCGGCAGCAAGGCCCGGTCGAGCCGCACGGCGGGCATCAGGTTCAGATCAAGCGCGGACTGCCACTCAGCCTCGTCCAGCGCGGCAAAGCCGCCCGCCGGAGCGGAGGAACCTCCGAGCATATGGATGATGATATCCACGCCGCCCATCCGGTTCTGCACAGCATCGGCGACTGTCTCGCAGCCTTTCGGCGTGGTCAGGTCTGCGGCGACGAACATCTCGTCCGGCAGATCGCCTTTCTGGCTGCGGGCGGTGGTCAGCACTGTCGCCCCAAGCTCCCGGAACAGCGCGACCGTGGCCGCACCGGCCCCCTGGGTGCCACCGGTGATCAGGGCGCGCTTGCCCTGCAACGTCAGAAACCCGCCCATCAGCCGATCCTCAGATCGCTGATCTGATCGCCCGTCAGCCCGAAGGTGAAGGTCAGAACCGCCGGGCTGCCCGGAAAATCGCCGGTCACGCGCGCGCGAACCGTCGCCTTGCCATCGGCTTCGCTCAGCTCAAGCGGCGCGGCGCTTTGGCGGTATTTCGCATGGGCGGCCAGCCACCAGGCGCGGATCGCCTTTGGGCCGCAGTGGATATGCCCTTCATCATGGACAATGGCATCCGGCGCGAAACTTGCCGCCAAAGCGTCGCCGTCCTGGGGGGCCTGCGCCGTGAAGTAGGTGTGGATCGGGGCGGGAAGGTTCATCACATGCTCCTGTCTGGTCTGGCAGCAATATAGGCCTCGACGGATCTGCGGATAATCGGGATAAACTGGCATCTTATGATGACAGGATCGGGCTAATGGCGGAGATCGGGCTGAACGGGCTGGAAGCGGTTCTGGCTATCGCGCGGCGCGGATCGTTTCGCGCAGCGGCGCTGGATCTGGGGATATCGACCACCGCGCTGTCGCATATGATCGGGCGGCTGGAGGCTGGCCTCGGCGTGCGGCTATTCAACCGGACCACCCGCAGCGTCTCGCTCAGCGATGCCGGGCGGGCTTTTGTGGCGCGCGTCACACCTGCTCTGGCCGAAATCCGCGCCGCGATGGATGGCGCGCGGTCGCAAAGCGAGACACCTTCCGGCCTTTTGCGGATCAATGCCTCGGTGCAGGCCGGGCGGGCGGTCGCGCCGCTCGTCCTGGCCTTTCTGCGCCGCTACCCTGAGATGCAGATCGATCTGGTGACCGAGGGGCGGCTGGTCGATATTGTCGCCGAGGGCTTTGATCTGGGTCTGCGCCCCGCCGATCTGGTGCCGCGCGACATGATCGCGCTGCCGCTCGGCGCGCCGCTGCGCCATGCCGTGGTGGCCTCACCCGGCTGGCTGGCCCATCATCCGGCTCCGAAATCTCCCGCCGATCTGGCGCCACAGCACTGCATCCGCATCCGCCTTCCAAATGGCGCGCTGCTGCGCTGGCCATTTGAAAAGGAGGGCGTGCAGGTGCTGTTCGAGGCCAAAGGCCGCCTGACGCTGGATGAGGGCGCCATCGCCCGCGCGGCCGCGCTGGAGGGCGCCGGGATCGGCTATTTCTTTGAAGAGGACGTGGCCGAAGACCTCGCCGCAGGCCGCCTGATCCGCCTGCTGACGGAATGGACGCCCGCGCGCCCCGGCTTCAGCCTCTACTATCCCGGCCGCCGCAACCCTTCGGCGGGGTTCACAGCATTCCTGAGCATGGTGCGGGAGTGGGCCGCAACCCCTGATATACACGGCGGAATTGCATAGTCGCGGCCCATGGCCATGGGGCTCCTTGGAACGATCAGCTCAGCACTGCGGAAACGCCGCAATCATGACCCGGGTTGCAGTTATGGCGAGTGCCAGAAAACGATCCGTCTGATCGTTTCTCCAAGGACCGATATGGTGCTGAAGGCCCTGAGCGGCGCGCGCGACATCACCTTGCAGCGGCAGTGGGGGTATATCAGCGCCATCGCAGATGGCGATGTCGCGCGCCTGATCGAAGTGACGGTGGGCCATATCAGCCCGGCCGTTGATGTTTACAGACGGCTTTACGGGCCGTTCTGTGGAGGACAATATGTCTCTGGGAGGAGAAATCTCCGATTACATCGTGGTCGGGGCAAGGTCTGCTGGAGCCGTGGTCGTCGCCCGGATGACCGAGGATCCCTCGATCCGGGTTGCCCTGGTCGAGGCCGGGGGAGAAGACCGCAATCCGTGGATCCATATCCCCTGGGCGATGGGCAAGCTGTTTCAGGCCCAGGGTGTTAACTGGATGTATTCGGGTGTGCCGGAACCCGGCCTGAGCGATCGCGTCATCTACCATCCCCGTGGCAAGCTTCGTCGATGCAGCAAAGCGGATACTGGATCATCAGCCTGCTATGACGATCGGCGTCACCGAGTTGCGCCCGGAAAGCGTTGGCTCCAGTCATATCCGTTCCGCTGATCCATATGCGCAGCCGGCAATCGCTCTAAACTACCTCTCTTCACCGGCCAATCTGATCGTCATGCGCCGCGGCATGCAGATCGCGCGTGACATCGTCGGACAAAAAGCGCTGGTGCCCTCTGTCGCGCATGAAATGAGCCCGGGCCCGGATTGCGCAAATGAGGCCGATCGGGACGAGTTCACCCGCCGGAACGACCAGACCATCTATCACAATGCCGGTACGGCAAAGATGGGCACCGACCCGATGGCTGTGGTTGACTCGTCTCTGAAGCTGCACGGTCTGGCAGGGCTGCGAATTGCCGACGCATCTGTGATGCCGACAGTGGTTGCCGGAAACACCCAGGCGGCCGTTTTCATGATTGCGGAAAAGCCGCCGATCTGATCCTTGGAGCTGCCCGCTGACTTTGATCCGGACATATGTGCTTATGGGGCACAGGACACACGCTTTTATGGTGTGGCTGCATAGAGTTCCTCAGGTGTTTGTTTCACGGTTCGATAGGCTGGTTCGCTTCATGGAGTGGAAGGCAGAACAGCCCCGGGTGTCCCGGACGCCTTCGCGCCTCGGGGGTTGGTCTGATCTGGGCGGCCAGGGCGCGGTATGTCAGAAAAGCGGGCCTGATGTGCGTGTTAATGTCGCCCGGGCCCATGCTGGCCATCGATTGCGATGGCAATCTCCCGCTCTCGAAATCCGACCGGGTGAAACCGATGGGGATCGGCCGACCGACAACTCTGCGATTGCGACCATTGATGCACTGCCGCTGGCGCACAGATCCGAGGCCAACGGGTGAAAGCGGTCTTCATGGCCCTGAAGGCCCGCGGCGCGGGCCATGCAATTCCCGACCGGGCACCACCCTCGGGGCATATTCCAAAGCCCGGTCACCGAGTCGTGCCTTCAGGTCAAGTGCACCGTCGTGAGGCCGGGCGCTGTCCTGTCACTTCAATCGTCCGCACACCGCGCTGTGCATCGGATTGTGGTCCGGGGCTCGGCCAGAGGGCAAAGGGCTGATATCGGTCTGATTTTACCCGAAGCGCTGGCCCGACGCTACCGGGCCGCATACTCGTGACAGGCAGTCTGGCCCTGAATGGACCAGCCTCGCATATCTGCTCCGCTTCCGGTCCGGACTTTCTGGCTTTTGCGTCCTCTGCGCGCTAGGCATCGGGCGGATAAGTTTCGCAAAGGACATCTGATGGACCGCGTTCTTGTGACGGGTGGTGCCGGGTATATCGGGTCGCATGCCTGTAAGGCGCTGGCACGGGCCGGGTTTTTGCCGGTGGCTTTCGACAATCTCTCGACCGGCTGGGCCGAGGCAGTAAAGTTCGGGCCGCTGGCCAGGGGGGATCTCCTGGACCGCGCCTCGATCGATGCGGCGCTGGCCGAACACCGGCCGGTTGCGGTGATGCATTTCGCGGCGCTGTCACTGGTGGGCGAGTCGATGAAGGATCCCGGCAAATACTGGCGGGTGAATATCGAGGGCGCGCTGAACCTGATCGAGGCAACGGTTGCGGCCGGGATCGGCAATTTCGTCTTCTCCTCGACCTGCGCCACTTATGGCGATCAGGATGGGGTGGTGTTGACCGAGACCACGCCGCAATATCCGATCAATGCCTATGGCGGCTCGAAAAAAGCCATCGAGAATATGCTTGGCGATTTCGCGGCGGCCTATCCCCTGAACCATGTGATTTTCCGCTATTTCAACGTGGCGGGTGCCGATCCCGAGGGGCAGCTGGGCGAACAGCACCAGCCCGAGACGCATCTGATCCCGCTGATGCTGGAGGCGGTGGCGGGCAAGCGTCCTGCGCTGACCGTCTTCGGCTCCGATTACGCCACCCGCGACGGCACCTGCGTGCGCGACTATGTCCATGTCTCGGATCTGGTCGATGCCCATGTGCTGGGGCTGAAATGGCTTCTGGACGGCAAGGGCACCCGGGCGTTCAACCTGGGCACGGGCAAAGGTTTTTCCGTGCGCGAGGTGATCGATGCCGCCCGCACCGTCACCAACAGGGAGGTGCCGATCATCCAGGGCGAGCGCCGCCCGGGCGACGCGGTGGCGCTGGTCTCGGGCTCGGCCAGGGCAGTTCAGGAACTGGGCTGGGAGCCGAAACGCTCCACCCTGCGGCAGATGATCGGTGATGCCTGGACCTGGGCGCAGCAGCCGGAATACCGGGAATAGGAGGGGCGCTGCCCCGTCCCTGTCCCGGGCTATCCGGGGCAGGCGCAGGATCCGCGAAAGGCCCTGGTCGAATGCGGCGCGGTGATGGAGAGCGGCAGCCATATCCAGGCTGACCGGAACGGGCTGAAAGTCCACAACACCACCTGCAAGATCCCAGGGCGGATGAGACCGCGATCCAGGCAGCGCCTGGCTCGCCTGGTGCCGGGCTGGATGCGCCCTTGAGCGCTGAATCTGCCACGCTGCCGGGTTTCCATGCCTGTTATTTCGATGGTCTGGGCTCTGACGTGCTGAGGGGGCAGGTCGGAGTTTATTGCCATTGCTCCGCCTGGCTCGATCTCCTGATCGGGTGTGGGGTGATCCTCGGGCCAATACCACCGAACTCTGCCGGGCCGACAGTTACAGGCTTTTCGGTACCAGGGCGGTCGATGCCCATTCCGGCAACAAAGCGCAGGAACGGGGGCAGAGGGAACCTTCGGTGCCATCGCCTCAACCGATGGCGACGCCAACTGCCTTTTCTTTCAGCAGTCGTTAATCGATGCGTCAGATTGTTATATACAACGTATGTTGCAATGAATATATCATGAGTGTGATCCCGGGTCTCAGCCGGCTTCGGGGTCTGAACTTTACCGGCGCGTCAAACCGGAAACCATGTCATGTCCAGAACCGGATCTGCTTCATCCCGTCCCTCGCTGCTGGGCGATCTGTTTGAGAGCCTGAGCGAACGTGGCCGGCGCTTTATGGGCTGGCGCGCAGGGGCGCGGCGCGGCAGGCTGCCGCCGCCAGATCTTGCCGAACTGGGCGTGGGCCTCCTGTCGCGGCGCGGGGAGGCCTCGGGCGTGGTGATTGCGCGTGCCCTGCTGGCGGCTTTTGAGGATGCGGGCCCTGAGGAGCGGCTGGCCTTCCTTCGGGCATTGGCCGATGATTTCGGTCCCGACCCGAAGGCGGTGCAGGTCGCGCTGGCCGCCCTGCAACAGGCTCCCGACGCGGCCGGGCCGATGGAGGCGCTGCACAGCGCCTCCGAGCCGCGCCGCCAGGAATTGCTGCGGCGCCTGAACCTTGCGCCGGGCGGCACTGCGGCGCTGGTCAGAATGCGCGAGGAGCTCATCGGTCATCTGCGCGACCAGCCGGAGCTGCGGCGGGTCGACCAGGATTTCGCGCATCTCTTCGGGTCCTGGTTCAACCGGGGCTTCCTCGGCCTGCGCCGT
This sequence comes from Rhodobacter sp. 24-YEA-8, assembly GCF_900105075.1. Lineage (NCBI taxonomy): Bacteria > Pseudomonadati > Pseudomonadota > Alphaproteobacteria > Rhodobacterales > Rhodobacter > Rhodobacter sp. 24-YEA-8. The sequence continues at coordinate 33,295 of NZ_FNSK01000004.1, read as the reverse complement.
ATCGACTGGAACACCCCGGCCAGCATTCTGGAAAAGATCATCCGCTACGAGGCCGTACATGCGATCCGCAACTGGGACGATCTGCGCAACCGCCTGCAGCCAGGCGACCGGCGCTGTTATGGCTTCTTTCACCCGCAGCTGACCGATGAGCCGCTGATTTTCGTCGAGGTCGCGCTGACCCGCGCCAGTCCCGACAATGTGGCAGAGCTGCTGGACCTCACGCGCCGGCCGATCCGCGCGGAAGAGGCCGATACGGCGGTTTTCTATTCCATTTCCAACACCCAGAAAGGGCTGGCGGGGGTTTCCTTCGGCAATTTCCTGATCAAACAGGTGGTCGAGGAACTGAAGGCCGAATGCCCTAATATCAGGACATTCGTCACCCTGTCGCCGGTGCCGGGCTTTGCCGCCTGGCTGGATGCGCAGCGCAGGGACGAGGCCTCCGACCTGATCCGCCCGGAACAACGCCTCGCTTTTGCTGCGCTTGACCGGCCCGGCTGGCATGAGAATGGCGCCGATATCCGCGCTCCGCTGCTGGCCGCTGCCGCCACCTATTTCCTCAGCGCCCGCGACAAGGCGGGGCGTGTTATCGATCCGGTGGCGCGCTTCCATCTGGGCAACGGCGCCCGGCTGGAGCGGCTGAACTTTCTGGGCGATGTCTCAGAGAATGGGTTGAAACAGTCGCATGGGCTGATGGTCAATTATCTCTACGACCTCAGCCAGATCGAAGTGAATCATGAGGCCTTTGCCGAGCGTGGTGACATCGTCGCCTCAGACGCCGTGACCACTGCGAAGCCCGCCCCCCGCCCCTGACAGCCCGCCTTTGCAGGAATATGCCATGTCCGCCAATCTTTTCGACATTCTGACCCGCTCTATCACCGATCCCGGGGCGACCGCCATCGAAACCCCGAGTGGCGAGCGGATCAGCTATACCGAACTGACCCGGCGCAGCGGGAAAATGGCGCATGCGCTGACCGGGCTTGGTGTCGCCCCTGGCGACCGGGTGGCGGTGCAGGTGGAAAAATCGGTTGAGGCGATCATCCTCTACCTTGCCACGCTGCGGGCGGGCGCGGTCTTCCTGCCGCTGAATACCGGCTATACCCCGGCCGAGATCGCCTATTTCATCGGCGATGCAGAGCCCGCGCTTTTTGTCTGCGATCCGGCCCGCGCCGGCGATCTTGCGGCGATTTCCGACGCAGCGGGGGCGCGGATGGTGACGCTGGATGCAAAAGGTCAGGGCAGCCTGACCGAAGCAGCAGCGGCAGCGCCCGATGATTTCGCCACCCTGCCGCGCGAGGCGGATGATCTGGCGGCCCTTCTTTACACCTCGGGCACGACGGGGCGGTCCAAAGGGGCGATGCTGACCCATGGCAACCTGATCTCGAACGCGCTGAGCCTGCGCGAGGCATGGCGCTTTACGGCAGGTGATCTGTTGATCCATGCGCTGCCGATCTTTCATACCCATGGCTTGTTCGTCGCGACCAATGTGACGCTCTTCTCGGGCGCTTCGATGATCCTGCTGCCGAAATTTGACCCCGGCTCTATCCTTGGCCTGATGGGCCGCGCCACGGTGCTGATGGGGGTGCCCACTTTTTATACAAGGCTGCTGGACGAGGCGGGGCTGAACACGGCAACCACCGCCAATATGCGCCTCTTCATCTCCGGCTCGGCGCCGCTGCTGGCGGAAACCCATCGCGAATGGCGCGCCCGCACCGGCCATGCCATCCTGGAACGCTATGGCATGACTGAAACCAATATGAACACTTCCAACCCCTATGCCGGAGACCGGGTGGCAGGCACAGTCGGACTGCCACTGCCGGGGACCGAGGTGATCGTGACCGATCCGGAGACCGGCGCGGAACTGGCGCAGGGCGAGATCGGCATGATCGAGGTGCGTGGCGCCAATGTCTTCAGGGGCTATTGGCGGATGCCGGACAAAACCGCCGCAGAGTTGCGCGCCAATGGCTTCTTCATCACGGGCGACCTCGGCCGCATCGATGACAGGGGCTACGTCCATATCGTCGGTCGCGGCAAGGACCTGATCATCACCGGCGGCTACAACGTCTACCCCAAAGAAGTGGAAGCCGTGATCGACGAGATCCCCGGGGTGCTGGAATCCGCCGTGATCGGCGTGCCGCATCCGGATTTTGGCGAGGCCGTGACGGCAATCGTGGTGCCCACCGGCACTCCGGCCCTGACCGAGAGCGCGGTCATCGCCGCGCTGGCAACGCAGCTCGCACGCTTCAAACAGCCCAAACGGGTTGTCTTCGTTGCAGAGCTGCCGCGCAACACAATGGGAAAGGTGCAAAAGAACCTGATGCGAGAGCAATATTCGTGGGCGGCCGCATCCGACCTGAACGGATCCCACGCCTCCGGGCAAACCCAGAGCCAAACTGATGAGGCGCCATGACAATGCCCACCCGTAACGCCGCTTTGCGCAAAGCCGCCGCATGTTTCGACAACGGGGCTTTTCTCGCGGATCTTGCCGCCCTTGTCTCGCGCCCCAGCGAAAGCCAGAATCCCGGGGCCGGACCCGAGCTGCTGGCCTATCTGACCAAAGATCTGCTGCCGAGACTGCAGGCGCCAGGCTTTGACGCTGTCCTTCACGAGAACCCCGAACGAGGCGGTCCGCCTTTTCTGCTGGCCAGTCGCATCGAAGATCCGGGCCTGCCGACAGTCCTGATCTATGGCCATGGGGATGTCGTTCATGGCCAGGCCGAAGACTGGCGTGAGGGGCTCGCTCCCTTCCGGTTGCAGCAGGAAGGTGACCGGATCTATGGCCGGGGAACGGCAGATAACAAGGGCCAGCATCTGGTCAATCTGACCGCGCTTCAGCAGGTGATCGCAGAGCGCGGAAGGCTGGGCTTCAACGCGAAACTCCTGATCGAGATGGGGGAAGAGGCGGGGTCCCCGGGGTTGCAGGAGTTTTGCCGCAGCAGGGCCGCGCTTCTGGAGGCCGATGTGCTGATCGCCTCGGACGGACCGCGTATCGATCCCGCCAGGCCGATGATTTTCACCGGATCGCGCAGTTCTCTGACCTTCCGGCTGAGCGTGGATTTGCGCGAAGGCGCGCATCATTCGGGTAATTTCGGCGGGTTGATTGCAGATCCTGCGGTCATTCTGGCCCATGCTCTGGCCGTGATTACAGACCAGCGGGGCCAGATCCAGGTGCCGGAATGGCGTCCCGACACGCTGACCCCGCGCATTCGCGAAGTGCTGGCGGCGCTGCCCGTGCCGGAGGCCGGGTTTGCCCTCGACCCCGACTGGGGAGAGGAAAGCCTGAGCCAGACAGAGCGGGTCTTTGGCTGGAACAGTTTTGCGGTGCTGGCGATGAAGGCGGGGCGGCCCGAAGCGCCGGTGAATGCCATCGCAGGTCACGCCCATGCCACCTGTCAGCTGCGCTATGTGGTCGGGACCGATCCGCAGGAAATCCTTCCGGCCCTGCGCCGCTATCTGGATCAGGCGGGCTTCGGGATGGTGCAGATCACCATGACAGACACCGGCTACTTCCCCGCAACCCGGCTTGACCCCGATCACCCCTGGGTGCGGTTTGCGGCGGGTTCGCTGGAGGAAAGCACCGGCCTGGAGCCGCATCTCCTGCCCAACCTGGGCGGCTCCCTGCCGAATGATTGCTTTGCCGATATTCTGGGTCTGCCGACGATCTGGATCCCGCACAGTTATGCGGGCTGCAACCAGCACGCACCGGATGAACATGCTCTGATGTCAGTGCTGCGTCAGGGGCTGATCGGGATGACGGGTCTTTTCTGGGATATCGGTACGCCCGGACTGGCCCCTCCGCCGAAGAACAGCGCGCCCCGCAAAAGCGCCTGTGCCGGCCAGCCTTCCCCGCCGGAACGGGCCGCCTAATGAGGCCGGAGATCCGCACCGGGTCTCATCTCTTTCCCGACCCGGCTGCGGGCCGGGCCAGGATGTATTTTCGCGTGCAGGCTTTGAAACAACCGAAGACCACCACAGGAGAGGCGAGTTAATGGCGGAAAGAAAGGTGGCGGTTCAGCTGACAGGGCTGCGCAAGCGTTTTGACGACCTGGAGGTGCTGAAAGGGGTTTCGCTCACGGCCCGATCCGGTGACGTGATTGCAATCATCGGCGGCTCGGGTTCGGGCAAGTCGACCATGTTGCGCTGCATCAACTTTCTTGAAACCCCGACAGCGGGCGAAGTGCGGCTGCATGGTGAGCTGGTTGAAACCAGGTCTGACGGAAAAGGCGGCCTTCGCGCAGCAAACCCGGCGCAGCTCAACCGTTTGCGGGCGCGGCTCGGGATGGTGTTCCAGGCCTTCAACCTCTGGCCGCATCGCACCGTGCTGGAAAATGTGATCGAGGCGCCGGTCCAGGTGCTGGGCCAGCCCCGTGATGCGGCGATTGCCAATGCCGAAAGGCTGCTCGACCGCGTCGGATTGCTGGCCAAGCGTGACACCTTTCCCGAGATGCTCTCGGGCGGGCAAAAGCAACGCGCCGCGATTGCCCGCGCCCTGGCGGTTGACCCGCATGCCATGTTATTTGACGAGCCGACCTCTGCCCTGGATCCGGAACTGGTGGGCGAGGTGCTCTCGGTCATTGCCGACCTGGCACGCGAAGGCCGGACCATGATCCTGGTGACCCATGAGATGCAGTTTGCCCGCAACGTTGCCAGTGAAATCATCTTCCTGCGCAATGGGGTGATCGAAGAACAGGGCCGCCCGGCGGAGGTTTTCGACGCGCCGAAATCCGAAGCTCTGCGCGCCTTCCTCGCACCGAAATACTGAGGCGGGGCTGATGGATCTTCTGAATATCACTGACTGGAGCCTTCTCGCCTGGGAGTCACCCGGCTGGGGCGGCGCGCTGCTCTGGGGTGCGGTCACAACCGTGCAGATCGCCCTGGGCGGCTATCTGCTGGGCCAGATGATCGGTATTGGCGGCGCAATGGGCAAGGTTTACGGGCCGCCCTGGCTGAAAGAACTGCTGGCCATCTACACAACTCTGATCCGGGCCGTGCCGGAGCTGATCCTGATCCTGATCCTCTTTTATGCGGGTACGGCGGGTCTGAACGCCCTGGCTGGCCATTTTGGCCTTGGCCCGATCAACGTCAATGGCGCCATGGCGGGGGTGATGGTGATCGCAACCGTGCAGGGGGCCTATAGCACCGAGGTGATCCGGGGAGCGATCCAGGCCATTCCGACGGGCTGTCACGAGGCCGCCTCAGCCTATGGGATGGCGAAATGGACGGCCTTCCGTCGCGTGACGCTGCCGCTTCTGGTGCCACGTGCCCTGCCAGGCCTTTCAAACCTCTGGGTCATTGCCACCAAAGAGACTGCGCTCCTGTCGGTGGTCGGCTTTTCGGAACTTGCTCTGGTGGCCAAACAGGCGGCGGGCAGCACCAAACATTACATGACCTTCTTTCTTGCGGCCTCAGCCCTTTACCTGGCGATCACGCTGATTTCGCGGGTCGTCTTCAATCAGCTTGAGGCGCGCTACAGCCGCGGCACGGTGAAACACAGATGAGCGAGCTTGCCTTTTCTTCCAGGCGCGGGTTGCGCGCCGCTTTGCCCCTCTACCGCGTCATCTATATCGCCATCGGGCTGGCCATTCTTTACGCGATTGTGACGGGGCTACAGTGGGACTGGTTGCCCCAGTATCTGCCAAAGTTCTGGCACGGTTTTAAAATCACCATCGCGATCTGGGCCGCATCGGTTGTGTTCGGCTTCCTGCTGGCGCTGCCACTGGGGTTGGCGCAGGTGGTCTCACGCGGGCCGCTGCGCTGGTTCTCTGTCGCCTATTGCACGACGTTCCGGGGGACGCCGCTTCTGATGCAGCTCTGGCTGTTCTATTTCGGTGTCGGCGCGATGATCACCCAGATGCCGGGCATCCGCGAAACCATTTTCTGGCCCCATGTGCGCGAGGCCTGGCCTTTCGCGGTTCTGGCCCTGTCGCTGAACTACGCCGCCTATGCGGGCGAAATCATGCGCGGTGCTTTCGCCGGAGTCGGCCGCGGTGAAATCGAGGCGGGCCAGGCCTTCGGCATGTCAAAGGGCAGGATCTTCCGCCGGATCTGGCTGCCGCTCGCCCTGCGCCAGGCCCTGCCGACTCTCGCGGGCGAGACGGTTTTGCAGCTGAAGACAATTCCCCTGATCGCCACCGTCACAGTGCCCGAGATGTACGCGATCGTGGTGCAGGCGCGCCATGACACTTTGCTGACCTATGAACCTTTGCTGTTCATCGCCGGCATCTATCTGGTTCTGACCTTCCTGATCGTTCAGGCGCTCGGCATCGTTGAGAGGCGTTTCAACCTGGCGAAAAGGTGAGCGAGAGCTTGTTCCCTTGCGCAATCGCAGGGGCTCAAACGGTTTTAACAAGAAACAACTGACCAACATGGAGAAGACACCAATGAAAAAAACAGCACTTGCCCTTGCCGCGATGCTGGCCTTCGCGGCGCCGGCTATGGCCCAGCAGCTGAAAGTCGGGATGGATTCCGCCCCCTATAAACCCATGAGCTGGCAGGAGGCGGACGGCTCCTTTCATGGGTTTGAGGTTGATCTGGTAACAGCGGTCTGTGCCGCTGCTGAAATGGATTGCGTCATCGAGACAGTGGCCTGGAATGGCATCATTCCCGCGCTGGAAACCAAAAAGATCGATATGATCATCGCCTCGATGAGCATCACGCCGAAACGGCTGGAAGTGGTTGATTTCTCAGACCCCTATTATTCTTCCAACGCGATCTATATCGGCCAGAAGGATATGAAGTTTGATCCGAATGATGCCGATATCATGAAAAGCACTCTGCTGGGCGTGCAGACCGGCAGCGCGCATGAGGAATATCTGAACCGCAAATTTGATGGCCAGGCCGAGATCAAGGTCTATCAGGCGCAGGATGAATTGCTGGCCGATCTGGTCGCCGGGCGTGTTGATGTCGTCCTTGCGGGCCGGATGGGCTCGCTCGCTTTCCTTGGTTCAGCGGAAGGGGCGGAATTCAAAGCTCTCGCGGTGGTTGAAGATGAGACCTATCCGCCGCTGAGCATTGGGGCTGCCTTCCGCAAAGGCGACGCGAATATCGAAAAATTCAACACCGGCCTGAAAGCCATTCTCGACAATGGCACCTATGATGAGATTGCCGACCGATATTTCGATTTCGACATCTACGGCAAACCGCGCGGCTGAGCGACGGATGCAGGACAGAAAGGCAAAAGGCTCGCAGAAATGCGGGCCTTTTTCATGGTTGTCTTGCTCCACTCACAGCGCCTGTGATCGGGTTGAAGGCAACCAGCCTGGACACTTTCACCAGCCTGGCCGAGAGCCCCCGACAGTCAAAGAGAGACCCGCGTAGAGGTTCGGTACAGGCCGCAACGGGGGTGTGGCCGGTCAAAAGGATCTGTTACCCTCCTGGAACCTCACCAATACTCGCTGTTCCAGTTGACGATACGGCGCCCGAGACGTGATCTGCACGGGCGATAGGCGTATGGTCGGGAAGGGGGCCTTAGCGGCCTTCCCGCCGTCTTATGGCAGGGGTCAGTTCAGAGATTTCGTCTTCGCTCAGGTAGCGAATCTGATGGCCCTGGAGGATGAAATGCAGCCGGGCGGTTTCTTCCAGCTCTTCAGCATTGTTCACCGCGTCCTCGATATCCTTGCCCAGAACCACGACCCCATGCGAGGCCAGAAGGAAAGCGTTGACGGGATGCGCCTTCGCTGCAGCCTCAAGATCGCGCGCGATCTCCGGTGCGCCGGGACGGTAATAGGGGATCACCGGCATGTAACCGACCCGCATCACGTAATAGGGGGTGAAGGGCCGCAGTGCATTATCCTGTGGCAGGTTCTCAAGACAGGAGAGCGCGGTCAGCCATGTAGAATGCAAATGGACGATGGCGCCGGCATCGGGGCGGCAGTCGAACAGCGCCTTGTGGAAGGCAAATTCTTTTGAGGGTTTCGGCCCCTCTAACACCCCGCCATCAGGCCCGATCTCGGCCAGATCTGCGGGTGACAGCCGCCCGAGGCTGCCGCCGGTCGGCGTGACCAGAAAGCCGCCACCCTCTGTCCGCACCGAGACATTGCCAGCGCCGCCAACCGAATAGCCCCGGTCAAACAGGCTGCGGCTGAGGGTGCACAGTTTTTCGGCGTTCAGGTTGCGGCTCATGGCACGGGCTCCGTTTTATCAGGTCATTTCAGTAAGCAAGGGGAGCGGAACCAGATCCGCCCCCCGACTTCCCCGGCAGCAGGGATTACTTTGAGATCGCCCAGCTGGTGAAGCCAGGCACATAGGTGACCAGCATCAGCACGAAGAGCATGATCCCCCAGAAGGGCAGCATGGCCCGCGTCAACCGCATGATCGACACGCCCGAGATAGAACTCGCAAGGTAAAGCGCGGTGCCGACAGGTGGTGTCAAAAGACCGATGGTCAGGTTGATCACCATGATCAGGCCAAACTGCACCGGATCAACGCCGATGGAATTGGCGACAGGCGCCAGGATCGGCGTCATCAGCAGGATGGCCGGACCGCTGTCGACAAACATGCCAATGATCAGCAGCATGATATTGATCAGCAGGAGCAGCAGGATCGGATTGTCGGTCAGGCTGAGGATCGCCGCTGCAATCGCCTGCGGCAACTGCGCATTTGTCAGAAGCCAGCCGAAAAGCGAGGTCGCCGCAATGATCGCCGCCACCACGGCAGTGCCGATGGCTGCTTCGATACATATCTGCGGGATCTTCGAGATGGTGATTTCCTTATAGACGAACATGCCGACGACAAAGGCATAGACCGCCACCACCGCGCCGCCCTCGGTCGGGGTGAAGATCCCCATCCGGATCCCGCCGATGATGATGACCGGCATCAGAAGCGACCAGCTTGCATCCTTGAAGCGACGCCATTTCTCCGCATTGCTGACACCGCCTTCCCGGGGAAGGCCTTTCATGCGGGCATAGACATAGGCGTAGAGCGAGAAGCCGATGCCGATCATCAGGCCAGGTGCAATGGCGGCCAGGAACATATCGCCGATCGAGGCCTGGGCCGAGACACCATAGATGATGATAGCGATCGAGGGCGGCAGGATCAGGGCAAGGCTGCCTGAACAGGCGACCAGCGCTGCCGAAAAACCGGCATCATATTTACGCTTCTTCATCTCGGGTATCATGACCGAGCCAAGCGCCGCCACATCGGCCACGCCTGAACCGGACACGCCGCCCATCACGACACCACTGGCCGAGACGACCTGCGCCAGGCTGCCGCGGATATTTCCGAAGATCGAGAGTGCAAAGCTGATGATCCGTGTGGTGATGCCGCCATGGCCCATCAGGGCACCGGCCAGCATGAACAGCGGGATCGCCATCAGTGGGAAGGAATCGACCGAGGTGAACAGGCGCTGACCGAACACCGCCATCGGGAAACCATTATACCAGATCGCCACCAGAGAGGCGATGGCGATGCCGAAGGCGACCGGCAGGCCGATGGCCAGAAACAGCCCGAAGCCACCGAAAAGGATAAGCGAGATCATTTATGTGCCTCTCCGACAAGGGTTTCGATAACGCTTGCCTGCGCGGGTGCAGTGCCGGTGGCGTGAAGCCAGGCCTGCCGCAGCGCGAAATAGCAAAGGGCAACCCCGCTGAAGGGGATCACGACATAGACGAGATACATGGGCAACCCAAGCGCCGCACTGCGCTGGTTCAGGCCGAATTTAATCAGCGAGAGACCACCGATAACCAGTGCTGCGCCAGCAACCGCGACCAGAAGCGCATTGAATACCGTCAGGGCTTTTGAGGGCCTTGCGGGCAGCAGGCCAACCAGAAAATCAAGCGCGACATGCGCGCGCGACTGGAAGGCCGCAGCCATGCCAAGGAAGGTAATCCACACGAAGATATAGCGGCCCACTTCCTCGGACCAGCTGAGGGAATTCGCCAGCGCATAGCGGGCGACCACCTGCGAGAAGGTCACCACCATCATGGTGAAGATCAGGGCCGCAATCGCCCAGAGCAGGAATTTATGCAGAAATCGGTCAAGCTTTTCCAAGCTGGTTCTCCTTCGCGCAGATCATGTCCGCCGCAGGCCCGGAAGCAAGCGGCGGACAGTCAGGCCCGTTGTTGCGCTCAGCGCCCGAGCGCTGCGATGATCCGGTTGTAGAGGTCGATATTGACCGTCCGAGCGAAGGGTTCATGCGCGGTCACAGCGGCGGCTGCGATGGCATCCGTGTCGGGCTCGGTGATCTGAAGACCTTCATCGACCATTTTCTGCAGCATTTCCGAGGTTTGGGCGCGGACGGCCTCATTCTCGGCCTGGGTCGCGGCAGCAGCGGCCTCGATGATGATCTGGCGCTGCTCTTCGGTCAGCTGGCTCCAGCGCAACTCGCTCATCGCCAGCGTCACATATTCAAACTTGTGGTTGGTGAAGGCGAGATAGTCCTGCACTTCGCCGATCCGGCCGCCATAGATGAAGGGGATCGGGTTTTCCTGTGCGTCGATCACATGTTGCTCAAGCCCGGTATAGACCTCGCTCCAGGCCATCGGGGTCGGGTTTGCACCCATGGCGCGCCAGGTGGTCACCATTGCGGGGATTTCCGGCACGCGGATCTTCAGACCCTTGAGGTCTTCCAGCCCGTTGATCGGTTTTTTCGAGGTGACCTGACGCGAGCCACGCTCCCACCAGTTCAGGATGCGGACATTGGCGTTCTGACGCACATTCTCGATGATTTCCGCCCCGATATCGCCGCCGATCACGGTGTCGAACTCTTCTTGCGAGCGGAACAGATAGGGCAGTTCCAAAAGCTGGATCGAGGGTTCAAAATTGCCCAGAACCCCGGCGATCAGGCCAAAGTCCACGGTGCCCATCTGCATGCCCTCAACCAGATCGCGGTCGCCGCCGATGGTCGAGTTCGGATAGATGGTCAGGGTGATCGCGCCGCCCGAACGGGTCTCAAGCTCTTCCTTGAACTTCAGCGCGCCGAAATGCCACAGATCCTGTTCGGACTGGATATGGCCAAGCTTAAGGTTCAGCTCCTGAGCAAGTGCCGCCAGCGGCGCCGTGGCAATGGCAAGGCCTGCAAGCGCAGCCAGCGATGCCCGTTTCAGGGTTTTTGCCGGATTGATCATGGTTTCTTCTCCTCCATTATGCGTCACGCGATGGCGGGGGATGCCCCGGCCGGTGTTGCGGATCAGCTTCCGCTCAGGATCTGGTCCGCTTCATTGAAAAACTCCGGACCGCCGAAATTGCCGGATTTGAGCGCGAGCGCTACGACCGCGCCCCCGGGCAGGAGCGCGCGCATCGCCGGGACGCCGGCTGCGATTTCGGGGCCGATTTCGAGCGATCTGATTTCGAGCGCTTCAACCACAGCGCCCGAGGTCTCGCCGCCGGCGACGATCAGACGACCAAGCCCCGAGCGGGTCAGATGCGTGGCAATCCCGGCGAAAAGCGCCTCGATGGCGCCCGCAACTTTCTCCCGGCCATGCTTGTCCTGCGCTGCCCGCACCGTTGCCGGATCAGCAGAGGAAAAGATCAGCGGACGTGCGTCCTGCGCCAGTGCCCAGGCCGCAATCTCGGCCGCGTCCAGCGTGCCTGCCACCGCCTCATCGGCGCCGATTTCGAGGATCGGCAGCCCCGCGGCGCGGTGCTGCGCCACCTGGCCGCGCGTGGCGGTCGAGCAGGAACCCGACAGCACAACCGATTTACCGCCGATGCCCTGCCAGCCGCCGCTCTCACCCGACAAGAGGCCCTGACGGCGGAAGTTCCCCGGCAGGCCCATCGCAATCCCCGATCCACCGGTCAGAAGCGGCAAGCCGTCCAGCGCGGTTCCGATCTCGATCAGATCCTCGTCCGAAAGCGCATCGACCACGATCAGCCGCGCGCCGCTGGCGTCAGCCGATTGCAGCGCCGCTGCGATAGCCTCGGCCCCATTGCGCACATCGGCAAAGCCCACATGCCCGACAGGCATATCGGTCTGCTGCGCCAGCCAGCGCCGGATGTCGGAATCGCTCATCGGGTTCAGCGGGTGGTGCTCCATCCCGCTCTCATTGAGCGGGCGGTCCTTCACGAAAAGCGTGCCCATGTAGAGCGTGCGCCCCGCCCCGGGAAAGGCCGGGCAGACCACGACCTGACGTGCATTCAGCGCCTCGGCCAGCGCGGCGGCAACCGGGCCGATATTGCCGTCGGGCGTGCTGTCAAAGGTCGAGCAATATTTGAACAGGAACTGTTTGCAGCCCTGGGCCTGCAGCCATTCCAGAGCGCGCAGCGATTGCCGGATTGCTTCGGCAGCCGGAATGCTGCGCGATTTCAGCGCAACAACGCCCGCCTCGACGCCCGGATCGGCATCACCTTCGGGCACGCCTGAATATTGGGTGACACGCATACCCTGTTTCGCCAGCGTGTTTGCAAGATCGCCAGAGCCGGTGAAGTCATCACCAATGCAACCAAGAAGCATGGTTTTTGCCTTTTTCGAATGAGATGACAGGGGTGGGAGGCCGTCAGCGGGCCTCGCCCTCCTGTGCGCAGATTTCCCAATAGGTGCGGATCACCGTGGCAAGATGCGCACGCATCGCGGCCTCGGCCCGATCAGGGTCACGATCACGAATCGCCTCGTAGATCCGACGATGCGAGAGAGCCGCGTCGGAAAGCGCCTCAGGATGGCTGAGCGACATGCGGCGCTGGTCTTCCAGCAAATCCAGCACCACATCATAGAGTGCAATCAGCAGCGGATCATGCGCGATTGCCGCAATATATTGGTGGAACGCATCATCAGAGGCCGAGAAGGCCGGAATATCATCCGCGCTGTTTTCGTTCTTTATAACCAGCGCTTCCAGCGCCGTGATATCTTCAGGAGTTGCAAGCCGCGCGGCCTCACGCGCCAGGGCAACTTCAACAAAGATACGGGTCTTCTGGAACTGCCGGATGCCCTCGGGCCGGGCGACAAGCATCTTCGCCGCCCCGGAGAGCAGTTGCAGCAGATCACGGGGATCGGGCTCGGTCACCCTGGTCCGATCTCCGTTTGAGACTGCCAGAATGCCGGTTTTGTTCAGCCACAAAAGCGCCTCGCGGACCGCGGGCCTGCCAACGCCGTAATGCGCCATCAGGTCGCGTTCCGACGGAAGCTGGTCGCCGACCACCAGCTCGCCCGACAGCACCCGCGCCTCGATATCCCGGGCAATCTTGTCCGACAATCTTTCACGGCTCAGATGGACGGGCGCGCCGAATCCGCTCATACACCAAGATCCTTTGTGATGCTGCGCTTGGCCTCGACAACCGAGGCGAGGAAGCTGTCGCGCCATTTGCGGCGCGCGGGAAGATCATCGGCGGGGACGGCGGCCCGCATCTTTTCTTCGATGGCGCCGACGAGCTCGGGGCCCCATTCGCGCGGATCGGCCTGCTCTTTGGCAAGGCCGTGATACATCGGGCCGAGATTGGCGCAATATTCGGCGATACCATTTGCGGCGTTCAGATCGATGGTGGCAAAGGGGCCCATAAAGCACCAGCGCAGGCCCAGACCATCGGCCACCGCCGCATCAACCTCGGCCGGCGTGCATATGCCGTCTTCCACGAGACGGAAAGCCTCGCCCAGCAGCGCGCTTTGCAGACGGTTGACGACAAAGCCGTTGATCTCTCGCGTCAGGGTGATCGGGCTCTGGCCAAGATCACGCATCAAATTACGGGTAAATTCAAGCGTTTCCGCTGCAGTCCAGGGCGCAGGGATCAGTTCTACCAGCGGAATCAGATGCGGCGGATTGATCGGATGCGAGACAAGGCAACGGGCCGCATTCACAAGGCCCTCGGTGAACTGGGACGCCGGAAAGCCCGAGGTCGAGCTGCCAACGATGGTATTTGCGGCCAGGAGCCCGTCCATCTCGCGGTAGAGTGCCTGTTTGATCGGCAACCGCTCAGGCGCGCTTTCCTGCACATATTCAGCGCCATTCAGGGCATCGGCGAGGCTGCTTGCCACACGGCATTGTGCGGCAAAGGCGGGATCAGCGGCGGCGACAAAGGCCAGTGCAGCCTCTGCCGCGCTGGTGTTCTGGTCGTAGATCGCAATCTCGTGCCCTGCCCGAGCGAAGACGAGGGACCAGGACGAACCGACGACCCCGCAGCCGATGATGGCAATTTTCATTTTCACGTAGCCCTTAGCGTTAGTTGCACGGCAAAGCGACCGGTTCACCCGAGACTTTGCGCGATGGGTAGTCATGTGGCGTCATCGGAAAGGCGTGCTCCGGTCCATGCGGCCCATATGGTCGCAGAATCGTAGCCAACCGCCTCCCTCGGTCTCGCTCGGAGGGTGGTATGACAGGTTGATCATCACTTAGTCAACCTCTCATGGAATCGATGCACTCTTTGCGGCATTGATGATGTGTTGCGTACATTGGGTAGCCGCAGGCGCCGTCCTGAGGATGCCGGCGACACTGTCGATCATCTGGCTGACCTTCGCTGCCCACCGTCACTGGCGCCGTGGCGCGGAAACAACCGCATTTCGCCCTGCGGGCGATGAACAAAGCGTTGGGTTTTCCCGTCCACGCTTGAGGGCGCCGCGCTGTCAAAGATCGTTCGTCCGATCCGGTGTCCTGGTGACGGATGCGACAGATCGGACATGAGAGCGTTAATAGTTGACTTTTTTACTTATGAAGCGTCCAAGAGGCCGGTCTCGCTGAAAGGATCATGACTTGAAAAGCACCGGCCTCAGACGAACTCTTCTTGCCACACTGTGCATCGCCAGCCTCTCTGCACCATCGCTTGCCCTCGCAGAATCAGCCTTCTCCGCACCTCTTGAATTCAAAGGCCGGATCAGGGCCGAAAGCGCGGTACCCGGTCTTCCGGTTTATGCCGGCGGCGATGTCCGGATCTCGGCGACCGGCCTTCAGCCGGGGCAAAAGCTTGTTTTGCAACGCGGCACAGATATTCTTTCCGACACGGCCCTGATTGCCGATGACAAGGGCAGTGTCAGCCTGACCTTCACGCTGCCCTCAGATGCGGCCACCGGCCTGCATCCCCTGGTGGCGCTGCTGGAAGAGCCTTCGATGACCACGACTGTGGATCTCAAGATTTCTAAGCCGCTGGATTATCTGAACGAGCAGGACTGGACCGTTGCCGCAGTGCAGCCGGCC
Source organism: Rhodobacter sp. 24-YEA-8 (assembly GCF_900105075.1). Taxonomy (NCBI): domain Bacteria; kingdom Pseudomonadati; phylum Pseudomonadota; class Alphaproteobacteria; order Rhodobacterales; genus Rhodobacter; species Rhodobacter sp. 24-YEA-8. The sequence goes on along the minus strand of NZ_FNSK01000004.1, from coordinate 18,245 downwards.
AGGGGGCTTTATCAATCCGCCTACAGCGCCCGCAGCAATGCGCTCTTCTTGACGGCTGCGGATTTCAACGAGGCAACGTCGGAACTGCTTCGCGTCGACCCCGAAACCCTTGAGGTCCTGGCCCGCGTTACCCCGGCAGATTTCCCCGAAGACCAGAAGCCACCGAAAAAGGAAGGCGCGCCGAAAGGGCCGTTTAAACTGGCACCGGCCGGCGTCTTCGGGCTTGGCCTTGATGAGGCGGCAGGGCGGATCTGGGTGACCAACACACCCGACAATACGATTGCGGTCTATGCGCAGGAGGATCTGTCGCTGGTGCATCAGTTCGCGCCCGGAACGGTCTACCATTCGCGCGATGTCATCCTTGATCCCGTGCGCAAGCGCGCCTTTGTCTCGTCTTCGGCCACCAGCAATGTCTATGTCTTCGACAGTGAAAGCTTCGAGCCGCTTGGCGTGGTCGATATCCGCTCGGCGCAGCGCGGCGGTGATTTCTATGTCATGAGCCTCGCGATTGATCCGGAAAAGGGCGAGGTCTACGCGGTCAGCCGTGTCAGCAATGAACTGGCGATCCTTGATGCCGCCAGTCTTGAAGTGAAGAAGGTCTTCGCGCTTCCGGGGGCAAAGAATGCGACCGGGCTTGATGTCGATCCCGCCACCGGGCGACTGTTTGTGGCCGCGCAGGACAGCAATAACCTGCTGGTGCTGGACCACGAGACCGGCGAGGTTCTCCGGGATGTCACCGTCGGGGCCGGCGCGCTGAATGTGGTCTATGATGCGACCAGCGGTCTGGCCTGGGTGTCCTCGCGTGAGGCGGGCAGCCTGTCGGCGGTGAATGCTGATGGTGAGATCGTCGCGCATCTTGAGGGGGGCAGCCTTGCCAATCATGTGGCGATTGATGGCAAAGGCGCGGTCTTTGCGGTCAACAAATCGCTTGGGGCCGATGATGCGAAGGCGGATGTCCTGCGCCGGATCACCAGGGCGAACTGATCCCTGCCATATCAGATGAAAAAGCCCCGGATGCCATCGCATCCGGGGCTTTTTCTTTGCACAGAGCCTGGCTCAGAAGGTTTTCGAGAGGTTCAGGCGGAAATTCCGGCCGGTCTCGTTCACCCACGCCTTGCCAGTTGCAGCGTTCAAGGGCGTCATGGCGTAATGGTAGGTCCGGTCGAAGATATTCTCGACGCCGAAATCGATCACCAGGCCTTCAAGATTTCCCTGTGGCACGGTGTAGCTGACCTTCAGGTCATGCACGCCAAAGCCCGCATGGTCTGCGGTACCGACGAGAATGCCCTTCTGCGCTTCCATCCGCCAGGACACATCAAGCCCGGAGCCGAACTTATGGCCGACCGTCAGAGTGAGCGAGTCGCTGGGGCTGTAGCTGTCCAGATCCCAGACACCCCCCGCCATCAGACGCTCATTCTTGGTCAGGTTCACCGTGCCGTTCAGATAGGTGCCGCTTGCCATGTTGTAATGCGCCGCGATCTCGACACCTTCACGCGTCAGCTGCCGGCCCGGAACGGAAAGGGCGTACATCGTGTTCCAGATTTCGCTGCGGTAAAGCGTGATCGAGCCACTGAGCGTATCGCCCGCCGCGATAAGGTCGCTGCCCTCATAGCGGACGCCGCCTTCCCAGTTGCGCGACTGCTGCAATTTTTCGTCAAAGGTCGGCAGCACGTCATAGCTCGGCAGCGCTTCGGTATAGGTGAAGGAGCCGAAAACCTTCAGCCCGTTGCCGAAGCCCTTTTCCAGCCCAAGGCCAAGCGTGCGGGCCAGATTGTCAAAAGGACCACGCGGCGCTGTGGTGGCGCTGATCTTCTGATCTTCCAGCCGCAGCCCAAGGGTCGCGCGCAGCTCATTGCCGAAATCCATCGTGTCGATGGCAAAGAGGCTGAGGCGGCGGTCCTTGCCGCTGGCGGGCGAGGTTTTCAGACGGGTGCGGTCTTCGCTCGACCAGCCGAGACCTGCGCGCAGGCTGTGGCTGATGATGCCCGTGTCAAAGCGCGCGGTATTGGTCAGGGTGACGCGGTCTGTGACAGTGTTGAAAAGGCCTGCCTGGGTCTGGGCGAAACCGGGGGTCAGCGCCTCGATATTGTGGTCCTGATCCGAGCGCGAGAAGGTCAGTTCAAGATCGATAAGATCATTGCCGGCCGGATTATGGTTCCAGGTCAGCGACGCCACATTGCCCTTGCGGTCGATATTGGCGAGGCCAAGGCCCCCGAAGTCGTTCAGCAGGTTCGAGAGGTTGACGTTGCTTTCCGAGCTTTCATACTTCGTATAGCTCAGGGTGACGCTGTTCGCATCATCCAGCCGGAACCGCGATTTGAACAGCATCGACGGCACGTTGAAACCGCGCGCGGTTTCATTGCCATCGCCATCTTCCTGAGCATCCTGGCCGCGCCTCGTGTAGTTGAACAGGAAATCGACCGAGCTGTTCACCTGCCAGGCCAGTGTCGATGAGGTCACCCAGCCATCGCCATTGCTGTTGGCGCCGAGCATCTGGCGGAAACGGACCCCGTCTTCGCCGCCGGTCAGGTCTGAACCGTTGATGGTGCGCGCAGTGACCGCGCCGCCGGTGATGCCAGAGCCGTATTCGAGCGAGGCGAGCGGCCCGGTTGTCACATCGATCGAGCGCAGCAAGGCCGGGTCGGAGATCGCACCCGAAGAGCCCTGATAGTGCCGGCCCGGATTGTCGGCCACACCATCAACCACAAGCTTGGTCGCCGGATCGCCCGGATAATGGTGGTTGCCGCCGAAGCCGCGGATCGAAATACCACCCGTCAGCAGATTGCCGCGGCGGGTCGTCGTGACCGAAGGCGCATCGCGCAAGGCATCCTGCAAAGTGGTCGCCTGGCTGCGCGCGATACCCTCGGCATCAAGGCTGAAATTCGGCCCGGTTCCCGCAGTGACTGCGGGCGCATCAGCATTAAGCACAATCACGCCGAGGTGGTTGGTCTCTGCTGTGTCGCTGTTGGGTGCTGTGGTCTGGGCAAAGAGCGCAAGCGGTGAAGTGCTGAGTGCAAGGGTTGCCGCGAATAGGAGTTTGGATCTGGCCATGCTGTCCTGCTGGAAACTGTCTGATTGGAAGCTTGGCTTGCAGATGCTGGCTTGCTTTATCCCCTAGTCGGAAAATTGACAGTTGTTGTCAACTTCTCAGTGGGGCCTTTGTCTGGCATTCTTTCCGCAGTCACTTCCGGCCGGATGTACCGTTTTGCGACCAGACCACTGTGATGCGCGACGGACAGGCGATCGCCACACCCGACAAGAACAAAACCGACATCGCCGGGGTTGTCACCCAGATGTCGGGCCGCAAACCTGTCGCGGCGGAGGCACGCAGCGCGCGCCCGGTGATCAGGTCCGGCGAGGTGCTCATGCCGGTGCGCGGGCTCAACGTTCCCGGCGTGCTGAACGACAAATCGTTTGACCTGCATCGCGGCGATCTGCGTCTGGACGTTTATGACGCTGTGGGTAATGCCGCATGGTACGCATTGACTGAATTGTCTGGTAGACAAGTATTGACGGCCACGCCGGAAGAAATCGCCGCTTTCATATACAAGCTACAGCTGAAGGTAATCTTGAAATCTGTAGCGGTTCTACTGCCATGGATCGGGCTGCCCGCAAGCGGTCAGATCCCAATCCTTACGCAGCCAGGCATACGGGCGCGGCTAGATGCTTAGAAACAGATGGGCGCATGTCCCAGGCGTGGCACAGGTCAGACCAGACCGGAACCTTCAGCCCCAGGACGCTTTACTGGATGGCATCCGATAATTTCAGGCTATACGTCGATGCGCAGCGCCGGGAAGGCTCGCCCTTTCGGGCGAGCATACAACGCGTCAGGGCGCGGGTGAGCTGGTCGCAAGCCTGAAGGCCGCAGTCGCATCCGGGGTGGGAGAATGCTTGCGATTTTCCGCTGGTATTGGCCCCAACCATGTTCGCGCGAGATCGCAGGAAAGCTCGAAAAGCCTGATGGCTTCCAGTGGCTTTCCCGGGCCAAGATGTCCGACCGGCTGGCACATCCCGCGCTGGACGACCTGCCGGGCATATCCAAAGCCATGAAGATGCGGGTTTCGGTGCGGGCTTCCCTTCTCCTCTATGCCTCTGCTACCCAGTCTTCTCGTAGTTTGAACCGGATCGTCTTGCCCGAGCCGGTCCTTGGGATGGCGGTGATTTCCTTGACGGCGAACGGGATTTTGTAAGGTGCAAGCCTGCCACGGCAGTGGGCCAACAGGAGCTCGCAGTCGATCGGTGCTTCGGCTCGGACTATGTAGGCCACCGGCACCTCGCCCAGCGTCTCGTGCGGGACGCCTACGACGGCGGCATCCCGCACGGCGGGGTGGTCCAGCAGCGCCTCTTCCACCTCGGCGGGCGAGATGTTCTGGCCACCGCGGATAATCACCTCCTTTAGCCTGCCGGTAATGGTAAGGAAGCCATTCTCGTCCGAGCGTGCCAGATCCCCCGTGTGATACCAGCCATTGCGCAGGGCCTTGGCGGTCTCTTCGGGTTTGTTCAAATAGCCCTGCATCACATTCGGGCCGGAGCAGACCAGTTCGCCCTCGGTGCCACGCGGGCAGTCTGACCCGGTGACAGGATCGACAATCCGCACCGCCAGCCCCGGCAAGGGCAACCCGCAGGAACCATGGATACGGTTCCGCCCCGGCCAGTTCATTGTTACCATGGTCGAGGTTTCGGTGATGCCATAGCCATCCAGCAGCTCGACCCCGAACTGCGCCTCGAAGTCGCAGTTCAGCGCGGCGGGCAAGATCGCCCCGGCCGAGACGCAGACCCGCATCCTGCCCAGTGAGGTGATACCGCGCTCCTTCGCCGCCAACAGCAGATAGTGGAACATGGTGGGCACGCCCGGCAGGAAGGTCACCTCGCCCGCCTGCGCCAGGTCCAGAACCCGTGAGGGCGAGAATTTGGAGACGATCCGCTCAGTTGCGCCAGTGGCGAGGATCGCCATGACAGCGATGTTGATCGCGTAGGAGTGGAAGAGCGGCAGCGGAGCCAGGACGATGTCGTCGGCGGACAGACCTGCGATCGGCGCCCAGCATGCAGCATTGACCCACAGCATGGAATGCACCGACAGAACCACGCCCTTTGGTTTGCCCGTCGTGCCCGACGTGTACACAATGAAGGCCGGGCCGTGGATATCCTCATCGGGTAATACCGTTTCCTGTGGCGGGGGGGCGGGAAGGGCGCCGTCGCGCCATATAAGGCGGGGCAGGGCGATGCCCTTTGCCAGCATTTCGTCGACCACCGGGCGGGCCGCGGTATCCACGAAGACCACCTGCGCCGAGCTGTCGGTGAGGCGATATTCTGCCTCAGGCAGGGTGGCTTCGATCGTGATCGGGACAGCGACGCCACCGGCGCGGATCGTGGCCAGCGTCACCACAACCCAGTCCACCGAATTGGCCAGCCAGACGGAGACCGTCTGGCCGGGCAGAAGCCCCTGCGCCACCAGGTCGCGCGCCCATGCGGCGGTCTCTGCTTCAAGCTCGGCCCAGGTGACGGCGCGGTTGTCATCCACATAGGCCAATTTGTCGGGCGTGTCCCGGGCGTGGCGTTGCAAAAGTGTGCCGACCGATGCGATCAGCTCCAGACGTATCATCCGTTCCTCCCGGCGGCAGGGCCGCCCTCTGTCATGCAAGTCAGCGGCCGCAGAAGGCCGGTGCGCGTTTCTCTGCGAAGGCGCACCGGCCCTCACGGTAATCCTCGCTTGCCGCAGCCCCGTCGATCTGACGGTCGGCCTCGGCCAGATCGAACCCGCCGCTGGCATACCCGTTCAGAATGTATTTCGCGCCCGCGATGGTCAGCGGGGCAGAACTGGCGGCCAGGTCGCGGGCATAGTCCATCGCCTCGGCCAAAGGATCGTCGCAGATCCGGTCGATCAGCCCGACCGTCAGCGCGTGCTCCGCGCCGAAACGGTGGCCGCCATAGAGGATCCGTTTGGCCTCGGTCTGACCCACCAATGCCAGAAGTTTACGGGTCGCCTGCACGCCATAGACGATGGACAGTCTCGCCGCCGGGATGCCGAATTGCGCGGCTGGCGTGGCAAAGCGAAAATCGGCGGACATGGCGACATGCATTCCGCCGCCCAGCGTGTAGCCCCGGCAAGCGGCAATCACCGGCTTGGGGCAACGGGCCAGCGTGTCGCAGCCCAGATCCACCGCTGCCTCATAGGCGCGGGCCTGTTCGGCATCGTCGCGGATGCGGGCGAATTCTGCGATGTCTGCGCCTGCGGTGAAATCCGCATCCGCGCCGGTCAGGATGACGGCCTTCACGACCGGGTCGCGGCCAAGAGCGCCGAAGACGCGATCCAGGCCGTTCCACATGTCATAGGTCAGGGCATTGCGCTGCGCCGGACGGTTCAGTGTCACCACCGCGATCGCGCCCTGAATATCGACCAAGATGTCCGTCATTCTTTCAACCCCGGCAGTTAGAGGCGGCGATCGTGCCGCCGCCCCGTCTAATCAATTCTTCTTCACAAGCGGGCAGGTGCTTTCCGACAGCGGGCGATAGGCTTCCTCGCCCGGGATCACGCTGACCAGCTTATAGACATCCCATTCGTCGATCGATTCCTCGGGTGTCTTCACCTGATACACATACATGTCATGGACCATGCGGCCGTCCTCACGGATCACGCCGCCCCTGGCGAAGAAGTCATTCACCGGCATTTCACGCATTTTTGCCATCACGGCATCAGCATCGGTAGTGCCTGCAGCCTCTACCGCTTTGAGGTAGTGCAGGGTCGAGGAATAATCGCCCGCATCTCCCATATGCGGCGGACGACCGACCCGCTCCATAAACCGGGCCGAGAAGGCGCGGGTGTCATCGTCGCGATCATGGTAGAAGGCGTTGGTCAGAATCATGCCCTGCGCGGCTTCAAGCCCCAGCGAATGCGTGTCTGTCAGCCAGACCAGCAGGCCCGCCACTGTTTTGCCGCTGGAAGTCACGCCAAACTCGCCCGCCGATTTCACAGCGTTGATGAAGGTGGTGCCTGAACCGGCGATCGCCACCACATCAGCGGGTGAGGCCATGGCCTGCAGCACGAAGGATGAATGGTCAGTGGTTTCGATCGGGTAGCGGATCCCGCCTTCGACTGTACCGCCCAGCGAGGTTACGATTGCTGAGGCATCCGCCTCAAGTGCATGGCCAAAGGCGTAGTCGGCGGTCAGGAAGAACCAGTTCTTGTGGCCCTGCCTGGCCAGTTCGCGGGCAGTGCCCACGGCCAGCGCATAGGTGTCATATGCGTAGTGGATCGAATGTGGCGTGCAGCCTTCGCCCGTCAGTTTGGACGAGCCCGAGCCGTTGATGATGGCAATGCCATTGTTGTCGGCCGCGACCCCCGCCACCGCCAGCGCAATGCCCGAATTGATCAGATTGCCGATCAAGTTGACGCCTTGGGATTCGTACCATTCCTGCGCGGTGGACACTGCCAGTTCCGGCTTATTCTGGTGGTCGGAGACAAGGATCTCGATCTTCCGCCCCAGAACCTCGCCTCCGAAATCCTCGACCGCCATGTTGATCGCGGTAACGGAGCCTTCGCCCGCTTCGTGGCTGAACTGGCCGCTCATGTCGGTCAGCACGCCAATGCGGACAGGCGCGTCCTGGGCCATCAGAGGGCCATGCGCCACCGTAAGGGTCAATGCCACCGCGAGGGCAACGCCACGCGTCGTCGTTTGAGGAAAGCCTCGCATGCCTTCATCCTCCCAAATGAAGAGATACCGATTTTTTCAGTATCATTGCAGAACTACATATTCATTGCATTGATGGACTTGTATCGTCAATAGCTAAGTAACATAGGGATTTGTGAAGATAAATTACGCCTTCTCTGTGAGTTATTGACATATAGTATAATTTCATAGTTAGACTTTGATACATCCTGAGGAACCGAGGAGGGTTTGCAGGGTGCCGCCCGTGCCGGGCGAAGGAAGGGAGGGAACGTGAAGGATTCGGGCATCATTCTCGAAGCGCGCGGGCTGAGGAAATCTTTCGGGGGTTTTATCGCCATAGCGGGCGTCGATCTGGCCGTGCAGGCGGGGCATATTCATGCGCTGATCGGGCCGAACGGGGCAGGAAAGTCCACCCTGTTCAACTTGTTGACAAAATTCATACTGCCCACTGCAGGTGAGATCCGGTTCCGGGGGCAAGACATCACCCGCGCCCTGCCGGCCGCGATCGCGCGCATGGGCATGGTGCGCTCTTTCCAGATTTCCTCGGTATTCCCACATCTGAGCGTCTACGAGAACATCCGAATCGCCCTGCAGGCGCAGGAGGGAGACACCTGGAGCTTCTGGCGCAGCGAGGCCGGGCTACACCGTTTCGACGACCGCGTATATGAACTGGTCTGCCAGGTCGGACTGGAGCAACTCGTCTATACCCGAGCAGCAGATCTGTCTTATGGCCGCAAGCGGGCGCTGGAACTGGCGACGACGCTGGCGCTGAAGCCCGATCTGATCCTCCTTGACGAGCCGATGGCTGGCATGGGGCAGGAGGACATCGAACGCACCTCCGCCCTGATCAGCAGTCTGGCGCCGCGCCATACGGTTTTAATGGTCGAACATAATTTAAAGGTCGTCGCGGATATCTCGGACCGGATCACTGTGCTGCGTCGGGGCGAGAAGATCGCCGAGGGCGACTATGACACGGTTGCTGCGAATGAAGAGGTGCGTTCGGCATATATGGGAGGCGCACATGGCTGATATTGGGGCTGAGATCCGACTTCAGGTTCAGGCGCTGGAAGGCTGGTATGGCGAGAGCCACGTTCTTCACGGTGCCAGCTTCAACGTAGCGCGGGGCGAGGTGGTCACGCTTTTGGGCCGCAACGGCGCGGGCAAGACATCCACCATGCGGGCACTGGCCGGGGTCATGCGCAAGCGGCGCGGCTCGGCCAGGCTGGATGGGCACGAACTTCTGACGGCGCCGCCGCATCGGGTGGCGCAGACCGGGCTTGGCCATGTGCCTGAAGAGCGCGGGATCTTTTCCACGCTGACTGTGCGGGAAAACCTGCTGTTGCCGCCCGTGATCCACCCGGGTGGCTGGTCGGTCGAGGCGATCCACGAGCTGTTCCCGAATCTGAAAGGCCGCGACAGCACTATTGGCACCCGCCTGTCCGGGGGCGAGCAACAGATGCTGGCCATCGCGCGGATCCTGCGCACCGGCTGCAACTTCATCCTGCTGGACGAACCAACCGAAGGGCTGGCCCCGGTGATTGTCGAACAGATCGGCAAGGCGCTGATGCGGCTGAAGGAAAAGGGCTTCACCGTGCTTCTGGTCGAACAGAACCTGAGCTTCGCGCAATCGGCTGCCGACCGCCACTACGTGATGGAACAGGGCCGCATCATCGACGAATTCAGCAACGAAAGCCTGCCGGCGAATATGGGCAAGCTGAACCGCTATCTGGGCATCTGAGGGGGCACTGATGATCGAAATCTTCGGAGTGCCGCTAGCCGTCCTTTCAGGTCAGGTGATGATCGGCCTGATCAACGGTTCGTTCTACGCGCTTTTGTCGCTGGGACTGGCCATCATCTTCGGGCTGTTGAACGTGATCAACTTCGCCCATGGCGCCTTTTACATGCTGGGCGCTTTCGTGTCCTGGATGCTGCTGATCTATGGCGGCATCGGCTATTGGCCGTCGCTGCTGCTGACGCCGCTGATCGTGGGCGCCTTCGGAGCGCTGTTCGAGCGAACGATGCTGCGGCGCCTTTATGGGCTGGACCACCTTTACAGCCTGCTCCTGACCTTCGGTCTGGCGCTGGCGCTGGAGGGGCTGATCCGCTGGATCTACGGAGCGGGCGGCAAGTCCTATCCGGTACCCGCCAGCCTGCAGGGCGTTTACAACCTGGGGTTCATGGTTCTTCCGGTCTATCGGGCCTGGGTCATTGTTGCCTCTCTGGCGGTTTGTCTGGCTGCCTGGGCGGTGATCGAAAAGACGCCACTGGGGGCCCGGCTGCGTGCCGCGACCGAGAACCCCTACCTTGTGACCGCCTTCGGCATCAACGTGCCGTTAATGTTGACTCTGACCTACGCCGCGGGTGTGGCGCTGGCGGGCTTTGCCGGGGTGATGGCCGCGCCGATCTATCAGGTCAGTCCGAACATGGGATCCAGCCTGATCATCATCGTCTTCGCCGTGGTGGTGATAGGTGGCATGGGGTCGATCCTCGGGTCAATCATCACCGGGCTGGCACTGGGCGTGCTGGAGGGGCTGACCAAGGTCTTCTTTCCCACCGCCTCGGCGCTGACGGTGTTCATCGTGATGATCCTGGTGCTGCTGCTGCGGCCGGCCGGGCTGTTTGGGAAGGGCAAGTGACATGATCGCACGTTACCAGGATTTCCGTCCCGGCCTGATCGGCGCTATGCCGCGCTATGCCCTTCTGGCACTGGTGGCTATGGTGGCCCTTGCTGCCCCGCTCGCGGTCTTCCCGCTGTTTCTGATTAAGGTGCTCTGCTTTATGCTGTTCGCGGCGGCGCTGAACCTGGTTCTGGGTTTTGCGGGATTGCTTTCGCTGGGCCATGCCGCCTTCTTCGGGGCTGCGGGTTATGCCTTTGCGCAATCGGCGAAGGTCTGGGGCTGGCCGTTCGAGCTGTCGCTGCTGTTCGGCGTTTTCGTCGGTGCCGGGCTGGGGCTGGTCTTCGGCCTTGTCGCAATCCGCCGACAGGGCATCTACTTCACGATGATCACACTGGCTCTGGCGCAAATGGTCTATTTCCTGGCCGTTCAGGCCCCGTTCACCGGCGGCGAGGACGGGATTCAGAATGTGCCGCGCGGCACGTTGCTGGGGCTGGTCGATCTGCGGGACACCAACACGCTTTACTACGTTGTGCTGGCCATAGTGGTGGCCTGCCTGCTGCTGATCCGCCGGGTGGTCCATTCGCCCTTCGGTCATGTTCTGGGTGCCATCCGCGAGAGCGAGATCCGCGTCACCTCGCTGGGCCTGAACGCCGCGCGCTATAAGCTCCTGGCCTTCGTGCTGTCGGCAGCCCTGTCTGGCCTGGCTGGTGCCCTGAAGGCTCAGGCCTTCCAGCTGGCAGCACTGGGCGACGTGTCGTGGCACATCTCGGGCGAGGTGGTTCTGATGGTGCTGATCGGCGGTATGGCGACGCTCTGGGGGCCTTTGATCGGCGCGGTCTTCGTGGTGATGATCGGGCATTTCCTGGCCAGCTCCGGCCTGCCGGTCAGCCTGGTCGTCGGCCTGGTCTTCATGGCTTGTGTGATGCTGTTCCGTCGCGGCTTCTATGGCGAGACGCTGGAGCTCCTGCGCAGCCGGCTGCAGGTTCCGACCTCCGGGCCCAGGTCCTGATGACAAATCACGCTTCCATCGCCGCAAGGCGGTGGAATTGCGCTTCGCGCACAATATGGCTATCTGATCCTGTCCCAGAGGGTCTTGTTACGCAATGAACCTGTCGTCTTCATCCGCCCCAGATGTCCCCGTCGTGCTGCAGCGCTACTCCTCGGTGCGCAAGACGATCGACATCGTCCTCGACAGCTGGAACTTCCTGATCCTTCGCGAGGCCTTCTTTGGCGTGCGTCGTTTCGACAAATTCCAGTCCCGCCTCGCGATCCCGCGCCAGACGCTGTCCAGCCGGCTGAACATGTTAGTGGAGAAGCAGATCTTCAGCATTGGCCGAAAAGCCGGAGAGCCGGGGCACCAGTATTTCCTGACCGAGCGCGGCAAGGATCTGTTCCCCGCCATGCTGTCGCTGATGGAATTCGGCGACACCTGGCTGGCGGGCGATGCGCTGCCACCTCTGCAACTGATTCATACGAAATGCGGCTGTGAATGCCACCCGACGACCGTGTGCTCGGGCTGCCTCGCGCCGGTGGATGCCCGCGCGGTGGCACCCCGCGATGGACCGGGGGCGGGCTATGAGCCGGCAGAGGCCCGTGCACGGACCCGCCGCAGCTCCGACCCGACATTGCTGCAGCGCGTGCGTCCCTGTTCGGTGGCGCGAAGCCTGGCCATCATTGGCGATCGCTGGAGTTTCCTGATCCTGCGAGAGGGTTGGACCGGCGTGCGCCGGTTTGAGGAGATGCGCGAAAATCTTGGCATCGCGCCCAATATCCTGACCGACCGGCTGAACCGTCTCGTCGAGGCTGAAGTTTTCCGCCGCGCCCCCTACGGCAATGGCGACCGGCAGGAATACCGGTTCACCGAGAAGGGGCTGGCGCTCTACAAGCCGATGATCGTGATGATGGCCTGGGGCGACAGATGGCTGACCGATGGCAAGCCGCCAATGCGGCTGCGCCACAAATCCTGTGGCCAGGATTTCATCCCGATCGTGGTCTGCTCGGCCTGCAAGCAGCCGATCAACGCGCGGGATACGGATTACGTCCTGCGGTATGATTTGCAGGAGTAGCAACCCGCCGCTCGGCAACGGCGATCAGGCCTGCGGTTTGTGGGGGTATCAGGCGGCATGCCGCAGTTCCGCGCTCAGACCGCCACCTGTTTCTCTGCCGCCCGGACCGCCTGGAACAGCCGGTCCGGCGTGGCGGGCAGCAGGTTGATCCCCACCCCCAGATGGGCCAGCGCATCGGACAGGGCATTGGCGATGGTGGCGGGCGCGCCGATGGTGCCGCCTTCGCCCATGCCGCGGATGCCGCCCACATTGTTCGGCAGATCCGCCTCGATATGGACGATTGCTATCTCAGGAATGTCGGTCGCCACCGGCAGCAGGTAGTCGGCCAGACTGGCCGCCACGCTTTGCCCGGCATCGTCATGGATGATCTCTTCCAGAAGCGCTGCGCCGATGCCCTGGGCAACCGCACCATGGACCTGCCCATCGACGATCATCGGGTTGATGATGCGCCCGCAATCCTCGGACACGACATAGGTATGGATCTTCACCCCGAAGGTGCCGGGGTCTACTTCGGCCATGCAGAGATGGGTCGAGGAACACGCTGTTCCGAGATAGGGATCATAGGTGGTCTGTTCCACCAGATCGACCCGCTTGTCGCGGGGGATGCGGCCCATCTGGTTGTAGACTGCCTTGGCCACCTCTTTCAGCGTCAGGCTCTGGTTCGACCCTTTCGCCGAGACGATGCCGCCCTGCATGTCAAGATCCTCGACCGGGACCTCCAACAGGATCGACGCCATAGCCAGAACTTTAGATTTCAACCCTTTCGAGGCAAGGGTCGCTGCCCCGCCCCCCAGCACGGCGGACCGGCTGGCGAAGGTGCCCGTGCTCATCGGCACCAGCGAACTGTCGCCGTGCAGGACGGTGATGTCCTTCATCTCGCAGCCCAGTTCGTCCGAGATGATCTGCGCCAGCGTGGTTTCCAGCCCCTGCCCGTGCGAGGCAACGCCAAAGGCTGCAGTCACCACCCCTGTTGAATCAATTCCTATGTTGGCGGTCTCGGTGCCGGTGTTGATCGGCATTCCCGGTGCCACTGAAATGCGCGAGCCGATCCCGGTCAGCTCGGCATAGGAAGCCATGCCGATCCCGACCCAGCGTCCCTCGGCCCGCATGGCATCGCGGCGTTTCAGGAGTGTGGGGTAGTCGACGGCATCGCAGGCGCCTTGCAGACATTCCTGAAATGCGGATTTATCCCAGATGATGCCGGGCGCGGTGCGATATGGGAATTCGTCATCCCGCACCAGATTGCGGCGGCGGATCTCGGCCGGGTCCATACCGATCTTGCGCGCCGCCATCTCGACCAACCGCTCCATCGCCAGCGTCGAAGACGGCCGCCCGACGCCGCGATAGGGGCCGGTCGGGGGCTTCGGCGTCAGCACACCCCGGATACGGCCACGATAGGCCTCGATCTTGTAGGGGCCGGGCATGAAGCTGATGACCTGCACCGTTTCCAGCGCGGCTGTCCAGGGGTAGATGGAAAAGGCGCCGACATCGCCGATCACATCGGCGCGCAGGCCAAGGAAGGTGCCGTCATCGGCAAATGCCAGTTCCGCCTCGATCAGCTCATCAAAAGCCTGGCTCATTGCGGCCAGATCCTCCAGCCGGTCGGCAATGTATTTCACAGGGCGCTGCAGCTTGCGCGCGAGGATGCAGACCAGCATCTCCTCGCCATAGAACGACCCCTTGCCGCCGAACGAACCGCCCACATCCGGTGCGATCACCCGTAATTGGTTGCTGGACAGGCCAAGGCAGTCCGACAGCACATCGCGCACCACGCCAGGGATGTTTGACGCGGTATATAGCGTTAAAGACCGCCGCCTTTTGTCCCATTCCGCCATATAACTGCGGTTTTCCATCGGGCTGGCGCATTTGCGCGTCATGCGGAAAGTGCCCGAAACCCGGTGCGGTGCGGTCTCGAAAACCGCATCCACATCGGCACGCTCGAAGGTGCGCTTGATGATAACGTTTGTCCCGGCCTCGTCATGCAGCAGGGGCGCATCGTCCTTCACCGCATCGACTTGGCGGATCGCGAATGGCAGAGGGTCGTAGTCGATCAGCACATGTTCAAGCGCATCCTCGGCGGCATAGCGACTTTCGGCCACCACGGCGACCACAGGCTCACCGACATAGCGCACCTTGTCCTTGGCCAGGGGCCAGGTCGGCGTCGCGTAATAGTCCTTCATGCGTGAGGTCGGCACGGCGGGCTGACATTCGTCGACGAGATCCAACATGTCAAAGACCGCCACTACGCCGGGCAGGTCGAAGGCACCGCTGGCGTCGATACTCCTTATCCGCGCATGCGGCATGTCTGACCGCCGGATCGCCAGATGGAGCATCCCCACCGCCGGCACATCATCGACATATTCGCCGCCGCCGGTCAGCAGGCGCAGATCTTCGGTCCGCTTCACGCGCTGGCCGACCAGCTTCGGCCGCATCGTCACATCAGAGTAGTCGGGCTTTTTCACCGGAATCCCTCGGGCTGGGTGCTAATCTTGTGCCATTGCGCATCGTCATGGCCGCAGAGGATGGCAGTGCCCCGATCCTTCTGCGCCTTGATCTCTGCCAGCGCCGCCACAGCCAGATCCATGTTCCAGCTGTTCTTCGGCGCATAACCCTGATCGACATGGCGCATCATCGGTGCCGCATCCGATGCGAGGAGGAAGGTGCCGTCCCGATCCAGTTCCACTCGCGCAGTGGTCAGTCCCGGAGAGTGGCCGGGCAGGGGCAACAGCACGATACGGCCATCGCCGAACAGATCGGTCTGGCCGTTGATCTCGGTATAGCCCTGCGAAATGTCCCATTCCTGCGGCAGATAGCCCTGGCGCTCGGCCCCCCCGGCCTTTGCGGCGGCCAGCTCATCAGCGTGGGCATAGACCGTGGCCCTGCGGAAGGCTGTGTTGCAGCCGCAATGATCGGGATGCAGATGCGAGCAGATCACCACGTCGATGTCATCCGGCGTCAACCCATGCTTTGGTAACTGGTTCACCACCGCATCCGCCGGAGCGAAATCGGGCTGCATCACGCGGGCCAATCCGCCCCAGCGTCCTTCAGGATCCGTTGCGGCCTCTGGCGCGCAGCCGGTGTCGAACAGCACATTGCCCGATGCGTGGCGCAAGAGGACCGAGATGACCGGCAGCGAGACCATCTCGTCCTTGGTCTTTGCAGGCATGTAGATCGACTTTCGCATCTTCAGCCGACCGGCCGAAAGCACATCCATCTTCATTTCAGCGGTCCCCTTTCCCGGGCAAGTTCACGCACAGCGGCGATGATGTGGACATAGCCGGTACAGCGGCAGATGTTGCCGGACAGTCCCTCGCGGATCTCGTCATCGGTCTCCAGCGGGTGGTGCTTGAGCAGATCCGCGATGGCCATCACCATGCCAGGGGTGCAGAAGCCGCATTGCAGCCCGTGATGGTCCTGGAATGCCTGTTGGATGCGCGACAGATTCTCGGGCGTCCCCTGGGATTCGATTGTCTCGATCTCCTGTCCCTCTGCCATCACGGCCAGCGTCAGGCAGGAGCGGGCCGAGCGTCCGTTCAGCGTGATGGTGCAGGCCCCGCAGACGCCATGTTCGCAACCGACATGGGTGCCCGTCAGCCCCAGTTCATGACGCAGAAAATCCGACAGCAGCATCCGGGGTTCGACCAGACGGCGGTGGTGGATGCCATTGACGGTCACCCGGATCTCGACCTTGCCCTCATCCATTATGGGTCTCCCTTGCGCGTCGATGGGCCTTGCGGATAGCGCGTTCCGCCAGGACGCCCGCCAAATGGCGGCGATAGTCGGCGCTGGCATGGATGTCGCTGTTCGGGGTCAGGTTGTCCTGTAGCCAGTCGGCAATCTCCCGGTACAGGGGGGCATCGGGCGCCCGTCCTTCAACCAGTGCCTCCAGGTCAGTCATCCGCATCGCGGTCTCGCCCACGCCGGTCATGCCGATCACCGCACCCCGGATCGCGTCCTCCTCCAGTTGGAAGGTGACGGCGATGGCGGCCATGGCGAAATCGCCATGTCTGCGCGAGAACTCCTCAAACCCCCAGCCGGTGGCATCGGGCGGGGAGAGGGTGATGCCGGTCACCATCTCGCCCGGTTCCAGCGCGTTCACCATTGAGGCGACAAGGAATTCCGCCGCTGGCAGCACCCGCCGACCCTTGGCGGAAGCGATTTCCACCTGTCCGTTGAACATCTGAACGATCATCGGCATTTCCGCTGCCGGGTCGGCATGGCAGACCGAGCCGCAGAAGGTACCGCGATTGCGCACCGTCATATGTGCGACATGCTGCATCGTCTCGGCCACCACGGGCAGGCGGGCGTGGATCAGTGGGTCGCTGGCGGTCATCCGGTGTCGGGCAAGCGCGCCCATGCGGATGCGCGACCCATCGGCGGTGATCGCTTCCAGTCCGGGGATGTGGTTGATGTCCACCAGTACGGCAGGCTTCACCAGCCGGAAGTTGATCATCGGCATCAGGCTCTGTCCGCCCGCTATGACTTTCGAGTCATCGCCATGCTGCGCCAGAACCTCCAGCGCGTGATCCAGGCTCTCGGCCCGGACATAGTCGAACTTTGCGGGTTTCACCGCGCCCCCTCAGCCATGTTCTGCACTCTCTACGGTCTCCCCGCCGTGCCCGACTCTGGTGGAGCCCGGTAACGGATCGAAAATTATTACTTGCTTTACTAGACTATAATGAGGCATGTCAATGATCGGGAGAGCGGTGGGGCAGGCGTCATTCGCCTTTATCCCACATCGTGGAAGGAGAGTTCCGATGGAAATGGTCGGTCAGAAGCTGATTCCAGAAACACGCGAGACGGTCTGGAAAGCGCTGAATGATCCTGAGATCCTGCGCAATTGCGTTCCGGGATGTCAAACCCTGGTCAAGACCTCGGACACCGAGATGGAGGCCACTGCAACGATCAAGGTCGGGCCGGTCTCGGCCAAATTTGGCGGAAAGATTTCACTATCTGAACTGAACGAGCCTGTCAGCTACCGCATCACCGGCGAAGGGCAGGGCGGGGTTGCGGGCTTTGCCAGAGGCGGCGCCTTCATCAGTCTGGAAGAGGTCGAGGGTGGGACGATGCTGTCCTATACCGTCGATGCGCAGGTCGGCGGCAAGCTGGCCCAGCTGGGCGGACGGCTGATTGACGCGACGGCCCGCAAGCTTTCAGAGGCGTTCTTCGAAAAATTCGCCAGCGAGATCCGTCGGCAATATCACGGCGAAGGTGCTGCTGCACCCGCCGCTACCGGCGCCGCAGGGGCTGCCGCTGGCGCTGCGGTGAGCCCGGTCGGCGCGGCACCCGCCATGGGCGGGATGCCACCCGGCATGGCGGGGCCGGGCTGGTATCCGCCGGCCTATCCCTATCCCTTGCCTCCTCCGCCAGAACCCACGGGCGGGTCGCGAACAGCATTCCTTGCCGCCCTGGTACTGGCCTGCGTCTTCGCGTTCCTCTGGCTGACCGGACGGCAGGACACGATCCCCGCCCCCGTGCTGCCGCCCGCCTCAGGCCTGTCGCCCGAATTTGGGGCGGCCCTCCAACTCATCCTCATCGCGGCTGTCGGTTATCTCTTCGGCCGCCTTTCTGACCGCCGCCGCTAGGCGCGCCTTTGATACTCAAGGAGTTCACCATGGATATGTCCCTTTCCGGCAAGGTTGCGCTGGTCACCGGCGGTGGCCGCGACACCGGGGCCGAGATCGCCCGCGAGCTGGTCGCGCTCGGTGCCACCCTCGCCGTCAACTACCGCAATTCCGAAGCCGAGGCCGAAGGCCTGGTCGCCGAACTGGCCGCCGCCGGGCATAAGGCCAGGGCTTATCGCGCGGATATCTCGGACTATGCGCAGGTTCAGGCCATGGTGGACGCCATCGTCGCGGATCACGGCCGGATCGATATTCTGGTGAACAATGCGG